>JBDHAI010000098.1:0-8524 GCA_039588155.1 Gemmatimonadota bacterium
CGTCGCCGGCAATCGTCTCCGCGAGGTACACCAGCGCCACCGGCGCCTCACGCGCGTAAGGATAGCATTCCGGAATGCGCCGCAGCGCCTCTTCACCTCGCTCCACCGCCCCGACCTGCACCGCCCACTCTGCCGCCCACAACAGCAGAGCCGGTCTTGCAGCCGAAGACGGCGCCCGCTCCAAGCCATCGAGCAGCCATTCGACGGCCTCGCGATGCCGACCCTGCGATCGACCCCGGTGAGCGCCCGCCACCGCCCGTAGCTCCGCCTCGTTGCCGTCGCGGAGGAAGCTCAGGAATCGCAAGGCGTCACCGCGCTCTTCCCCTTTGAGCAACGCGGCGGCGATATCGAACTCGGCACGCGCCTCGTCGTAACGACCGGCGTAGAGCGCCAAGTAAGCGCGGCTTGCGGCAAGGCGAGCCGCCACGTCGGTGCTCGTCCCAATCCTCGGCACGGCCCCCAGAACTGCCGTCGCCTCATCCAGCCGGCCGCGCCGCAGGTTGACTTCGGCGACGCTCAACGCGAGTAGGGGAAGCTCCGCGTCTTGTGGATACAGGTCGGCGTGGCGTCTGAAGGCGCTCTCCGCGGCCCGGTCCTCACCTTGCGCCGCGAGTATGCGTATTTGTAGCGCACTGGCCCAACGGTGCGGGGGTGTGCCCGGCTCCGCTCGAGCCAGCGCATCATGGAGCGTGCTTAGCGCCGAGGACGTATCGCCGGCGCTCAAGTCGTGCTGAACGATGCGGCGGGCAAGGTCCCAGCGCACCGCGATCGACGGCGCGTCGCGGAGCATCCGCCGATAGGCCCAGGCCACCATCCCCGGCTGTCTCTGGTCAGCCGCCACTTTGGCGAAGCGATCTAAGAAGGCCTGCCGCCGCGTGGCGTCCAGGTCTTCAAGCACCGCAGCGCTTCTATCCCGCGCTTCCTCCGGTCGGCCCGCATAGAGCGCGGCGACAGCGGCCAGCTCACGTTCCGGGACCGACGGGGAGTTCGTGGATACGGCATCGAGAACCGCTTCGGCGGCGAACGTCGCGTCGCGGCCGAGCGACTCGAGCTTGAAGCCAATGAGATCCCAACCCACGCCAGGCGCAGCCTCTAACATGGACAGCCATTGCGTGGCCACGTCCGGCCAGCGGCGCTGAGAGATGTAGACATCGGCCAGAGCCGAGTATAAGACCTCGCGCTGCCGTACTCGCTCCAGTCCCAGCCTGAGCACGCGCTCGGCCTCCGCCAGCTCCCCGACGCGCCCCAGCGCCGTCGCGTAGTCCCGGTAGGCCGCCTCCATGCTGGGCGCGCTTCGCAGCCAGCGCTCGCCCGCTCTACGGATTCCATCCACGTCTCCGAGATCCGCGAGCACTCTGAACTGAGTCTGTTGGAGCAACGGCGATTCGGCGTCTTCCTGGAGCGCGCGCTGTACGATTGGGAGAGCCAACTCCAGTCGGCCTTGACGGCGACAGATTCGCTCGTAAGCCAGGACCGCCCCGGGCAGAGCGGGCGATACCTCGAGCAGGCTCTCCAACTCGGCTAGCGCGCCGGAGTATTGGCCGGCCCGCTCCAACGCTTCCGCCTGGCGCAGCCGGCGTTGTTGCTCGGCTTGATCCCACTGGGCTGACGCCGTGGTCGCGACGAACAGACAAGCGACAAGAGCGAGCGACAGCCTACGAGCCACTGCCACCCTCCCGCCCGTTCAGCCGATCGAAGTATTCCAGAATTAGGCGCCGGTAGGCCGGCGGGTAACCGCGCAGGACCTCATCTGAAGGTAGGGGAAACCGTGTGCCGCGAAGCAGCTCCGGCGGCAATTCCCCCGGTCGCAGAACTTCCTGGCTGCCCGGTCGTTCGGCGCGCCGTTCCCTGTCGAACTCGTCACGCTCCAACGTGCGGCCAGCATCGAGCAGTCTCTGGAAGAGCCGGCCCTGGCGTTCTATTACCCGCTCGTCGAGCCGCCCGCTCTCCAGCTGCCGGGCCAGCTCTTCGGCCTCCTCGCCCAGCCCATCGAGCTCGCCCAGCACCTGCCCGCGCGGGCCCATCGACCGGTCCAGTTGCATGAGCTCTTGGGCGATGGCGCGTTGCTGGGCCGCCAGCCGCCGCAGTTCCTGCAAAATCAGCTCGCCCATCGCGCCGGGTGACATGCCGCCCGCCTCGGCGTTGAGCTCGCCCTGCTGCTCGGCGAGCTGAGCCAACTGCTCCAGCGCCTCCTGTAGGCCCGTGCCCGACCGGGCGGAGGCAGCGGCATCCCCCGCCTGCATCAAGCGATAGGCGAGATCGTTGAGCGCCTCGGCGACCTGTCCCCCGAGCCGCGGGTCGGCTGGATTGGCTCGCGAACCATCGCCGAGCTGCTCGAGCAGACGCTCGAGGTTCTCGTTTAACGCGGCTGGGCTCTCGGCCAATTGTTGATCTAGTAGTAAAGACGAGCGGGACACCTTCTCGAGTTGCTCGCCGAGCTGATCGACGCCGCGCTTGATCGCCACCTCGTCGGACCGGGTTTTCGCACGCTCCCTGGGATCGTTCGAGTCCAGGCGCTCGTTCAAGCCCTGCTGGCGGCGTGCCAGCTCCATCGCCTCGGTCTGCGCTCGACTCAACGCCTGCACGACTTCTTGGCGCCAGCGCTCCTGCAAGCCCTCACGTCCTTCTTGAAGCGCGGAGGCGGCGGCCCGCATCTGCGCTGCCGCCTGATCCGCCGATTGGGATGCGGTCCGCCGGCTACTGGAGATCGAGGCCGCCGTCTGGCGGTCATCGCCTGCCGCGGCGTCGACCGCGGATCGAGCCTCTGCGGCGCGCTCCGCCGCCTGCGGCTCGTTCGCTTGACTCAACGCCTCCCTGAACCGCCGCAATTGCTCCGCAAGCGCATCCGCTCGCTGAGACAAGTCTCCTGCCCGGCGCTCGAGCGGATCGGCCAGCGAGTCGGCAAGACTCGCCTCCGTATCGGACAGCGCGTCCGCGAGCTGATCGTGAGCTTCGCTCAACTCTTCGGCGCGAGTCTCGAGCGTCTCGAACTCCGTCTCGAGGGCGGCACGTCTCAGAAGCTCGAGACTCTGCTCGATTCGTTCCCTGAAGTCGGTACTACCTTCCGCCAGCTCCCGAATGGCCTCACGGATCTTGGCCGGGTCGAGATCTACCAGTGCCTGGCGCAGCTGTTCGATCTTCGCCTCGAGCTCCGGCGTCAGAATCCTCTCGTAAAGCGACTCGATCTCACGCAGCCGCTCCAGGACACTCGTATCGTTCAGCCCCGCGTTCTCGATGCTCTGCTGAAGCTCGCGTAGCGACTCCTGGATCTCGCGGGCTTCTTGCAGCAATTCGTTCGCTTCGTCCAGCGCCTGACGCGCCGCCTCGGTGTCCTTGAACTCCACGGCGCGTTCGCTGCGACCGCTTTGGCGTTCGACGCCGGGGGGCGGTTGCACTTCGCCGGATCGCTGCAAGGCCTGCGCAGATTCTTCCTGTTCCCGCGCCCGGTCGGCCAGGCGCTCGGTGTCCTCGACGAGATCCTCGGCCTCGGCCAGTGCCCGCTCCCTAACCTCATCCAGGCTGGGCAACCGCAACACGTACTCGCGGCTCGTGCCTTCATTCGCCGGTGTCGCGTTGTCGAAAGCGCGGACGAAGTAGTGCAGAGTATCGCCGGGTAGGAAGCCGCGCCCACGGGCATCGAGGATGTGCGTGAGACCGGTGCTGGGCCCGGCCCCGTCGACCGGAATCGGCTCGACCCTTTCCGGCCATCGCTCGCCGTAGGTGGAGACGCGCCAGGAGACGAGCTCGACGTTGGAGAGTCCGTAGTCGTCGACCACCTCGACCACGAGCGGTTGGATCATCTCGGTGCTGAGCACCGTGTCCATGCCGGGAAAGCTGATGCGAACGAATGGGGCACTGTCGGGCACCAGCGTGACATAAAGCGAATCGGGGGCCCCCTCCAGACTCTCGCCCTGCGATCCCGTCATCTCCCAGCCCCACGTTCCGGAGCGCAGCCGAAACGAGGAGCTGAAGCGTCGTTCCTCCGATACCTCAAAGCCGATCGCCGCACCCGACGTGTCGCGCAGAGCCGCCGCTGCCAGTGCCCGCGTGGTCACTCCGCTCACGGTTGCCCGGCTCCCCGTCGGCACGACAAGAGGTGGGAGCGGCGCCGACATGATTTCCCGTTCGCGCCCGGTGTGTGGCGGATAGCGCAGGTCGACCTGGACATTGACTAGGAGCAGCGGATCATCGGGCGTGACGTCAAGTGTATCACTCGACGCTCCGTCCGCAGAGCGGGCCCAGACCAGAGTCGGCGCATCGATGCCTGGAACAACGCCAACGGCCTCCCCGTCGCTCACCGCGTACCCGTAGCGTACCGCCACCTCGCCCGCCGGCTGCCAGACGAGCTGCACCGAATCGCGCTCCGGTGCATAGATGGTCACGGGAAGATCACGGCCGCGCCGCACTCGCTCGGCGCCCGCGACCAGCCGCAGCCCGGGCAGCGGAGGAGCAGTCAATTGACGAACCGGGTGCAACACGGCCGCCCAGGCCGCGTAAGCCGAAGACCTGGCCGTCAGCCAGATCGCGGTCGTGGCCAACGTCGCTGCCAGCGCGAGCGTGACACCCACAACGGCAAACGAGCGTGCGGCACGCGCGAACCTACCGCCCAGTTCGATGACGCGCCGGCCTCCCAGCTGCTGGGCGACGCGGGCCCGATGCAGTTCGACAAGCGATCGCGATATTCCAGGACCGTCGAGGCCGGGCTCAACCGCAGCCTGCACCGTTCCCCTCGGCAACTCGACCCGCTGCTCGATCTCTGCGGCTGCGGCTCTGCGATCCCAGACGCGGGCTCGAACGGCGAGCCGCCAGAGCCAGACGACGAGGAGGCCCGTGGCGACCGACCACACCAAGAGCGGTAACAGGGAAGGTCGCCGCCAGGCCGACGTCATCCCCGCAACCCAGCTGATCACCAACAGCCCACCCAACGCCCCTAAGCCGCCACCGAGCGCCGCGAGCCCCAGCTGGACGGCGACGACTCTCCACAGCGCGCGCACTCGCGACTCCGGGTGTGGTGTCGGGTTCATCTTCAGCTCTTCAGAGAGGTTTCCGTTGAGTGACGGCGTAGACGAACAGATTCACACCCATCTGGAGCGCCCGGTCCCGAGCTTCCAGCGGGTCATCGTGTACGTCCGGATCTTCCCAACCGTCGCCCAAGTCGGACTGGTAGCTGTAAAAGACGACGAGCCGTCCTTCGTGAAAGATGCCCAGCCCTTCCGCCGGCAGGCCATCGTGCTCGTGGATCTTCGGGATGCCGCTGGGAAGCGAGTGAACGATATGGTATAGGGGGTGATCGAACGGTACGGCCACGAGCTCGCTCTCGGGGAACAGCCGTCCCATCTCTCGCCGAAACGACGTGTCCATCCCGTAGTTGTCGTCGGCATGAAGGAAGCCGCCCGAAACGAGGTAGGCCCTCAGCGCCTCGACCTCCTCGTCACCGAAGCGCACGTTTCCGTGACCCGTCATGTACAGGTACGGGTAGTCGCGCAGATCCGGGCTCAATACAGTGACGACCGCCTCGCGCGTCGAGACCGGGAGGCGCGTGTCACGGGAGATGCGCTCCAGCAGGTTGGGAAGCGATGAGGGGTTCGCGTACCAGTCCCCGCCGCCGTCGTAGTGCAGGCGCGCGATCGTCAGTCGGTCTGGATCAGCCGGCCCTGCCCCAACCGTCGCTTGCGCCCGCAGGCCAGCACCAGCTGCGAACCACACGAGCCCGCTGAGACCGACAAGCCACAGCGACCTCACTCGCTGCGGCCCTCCGCCAACTCGAGCGCGATGGCATAAGCACGATTGCGTTCGATTCCGAACCTGGCGCCTAACGCCCCAACGATGTCCTTCGATGTGGCGCCTTCCTCTACCATCGACCGGGCCAGCGAGCGAGCTTCCTCCCACACGTCCTCCAGGTTCGCAGCGGACACGCCAGCCAAACATACAACGACTTCGCCTCGAGGTGGGTGTTGCCGATAGTACGCCGCTGTATCGTCCAAGGTCCCTCTCCTGTATTCCTCATGGACCTTGGTCAGCTCTCGGGCCACAACGACTCGACGCTCTTTGCCTAGCTCGACGGCGAGCTCTTCCAGCGTGTCGGGCAATCGCTGTGGTGATTCGAACAGTATGGCCGTATGGCCAAGCGACTCGAGTTGCGCGATGACATCGCGCCGGTCGCGGCCCGACCTCGGCAGGAAACCGAAGAAGGTAAAGGGCTGGGGATCGAGGCCGGATGCGACGAGTGCAGCAAGCGTCGCCGAAGCCCCCGGAACCGGCGACACCTGCGCGCCAGCTTCGAGCGCCGCACGCACGAGCCGCAGGCCCGGATCGGAGACGAGCGGCGTTCCTGCGTCGCTCACCAAGGCGACGGTTTCGTTAGCGGCCAGCCGCTTACAAATCTCATCGGTGCGGGCCGCCTCGTTGTGCTGATGAAAGGACTTCAGGCGCCGGGTCTCGATCCTGTAGTGATCGAGCAGGACACGTGTACGACGCGTATCCTCGGCCAGGATCAGGTCGCTGGCGCCGAGTATCTCGACCGCACGGTAAGTGAAATCGCGCAGATTGCCGATAGGAGTGCTCACGAGATAGAGGATACCCGCCACTTCTCACCGCCGCTGCTCAGATGTTCCTGATCCGCGAAATCGACCACAATAGAACATTTGGGCCCGAGGATGTCGAATCGCGCTGGCCTACGGCAGAAGGCGCGCCGGACCTGCCGTCACCTTGCACAACGCCTCCGCAGCGGCTGGCCGCTTGCGGAGGCGCGTCACCCCGGTGGATGCGTCCGGGTTAGCCTAGCTTAGATGCTGCATGAGCTTCTGCTCGAGCGCTTGCTTCGGAACGGCGCCGACGACCGTGTCGACGTGTTCTCCGTCTTTAAAGAACAGGATGCTGGGAATCGACCGGATCCCAAACCGCATCGCGGTCCTCTGACTACTATCCACGTCCAGCTTCGCCACTTTCACCTGGCCGGCATATTCCTGGGCCAGCTCCGCGACCACGGGCGCAACGAGGCGGCAGGGTCCACACCAGGCGGCCCAGAAATCGACCATCGCAACGCCGTCAGTACCTTCGACCTCCTGGGCGAAGGTCTCGTCCGTTACCTCCATCACCGATGACATTTCGTTATTCGTCCCTCGCGTTTGTGCCCCGGGCGACTCCCGCGCGCTTCGGCACTCGGTCGGCGCCCCTTCCTCGCTCGAAACCAGCCATTATAATCTATTCCGTTACGCCGCTGAGCCCAGCCCGGCAAAAGCCTTATGTCGGCGCTACAACACTCACCCTAGGCACGGGGTTCCCGATGGATCCTGGCACCCGGCTCGAACACATCGCCATCGCCGTCGACAATCTCGAGGCCGCCGTCAGCGTCATCGCCTCGATCCTCGGCAGGCCCGACTCCGGGCGGGAAACCGTCAAGTCGGAGCAGGTGAACGTCGCCTTCTTCGAACTCGATGGTCCGCGTATCGAGTTGCTGGAACCCATTACGGAGGATTCAGCTGTCGGCCGCTTTCTCGAGCGCCGCGGGCCCGGCCTACACCATATCGCCCTCGAGGTCCACGACATCGAGGCGGCCCTCGCCCGCTGTCGCGCTGCGGGAGTCGAGACCGTCGGCAAGGCCCCCCGCGCCGGTGCCGGCGGCAGCCGAGTCGCGTTCCTGCACCCTGGCAGCACCGGCGGCGTGCTGATCGAGCTCTGCGAGCGACCCAACCCGATAACCGAACCCTGACCCCAGGCCCGGGCCCGCAGTTTTCGGTGATCATCCCGACCCTCAACGAGGCGGATCAGCTCACGGCCACCCTCGATTCGGTGATCGCCGCCTTGGGTGGCTCGGCCCAGATCGTTGTCGTCGATGGGGGTAGCGATGACCGAACACGCGAGATCGCCGCCGCCCGGGCTCACGTCGTCCTAGCCCCGGCCGGGCGCGGGCGCCAGCTGAACGCGGGGGCCCGAGCCGCCAGCGGAGACGTCCTTCTCTTCCTGCACGCCGATACCCGGCTGAGCTCCGCGGCGGGCGCGTCGCTCGCCGACACGCTTCGACGAACTGATGTCGTGGGCGGGTGTTTTGCACTGGCGCTGCGTGGCCCCAGTGCCCGCAGACGGATCGCCATCTGGCTGGGCAAGGCCATCAGCGCACGCAGTCGTTGGTTCAAGACGGCCACGGGAGACCAGGCCATCTTCGCGCGACGCGCGGCTTTCGAGCGAATCGGGGGCTTCGGGTCGTACGATCTATTCGAAGACGTGATCTTCTACCGGCAGCTGAGACGGCTCGGCCGGGTCGTCGTGCTCGAACCAGCCGTGAGCACCTCCGACCGGCGATGGGAAGAGCTCGGCTATGTCCGCACGATCGCTACCCATCTACTTCTGCGCCTGCTCTTCACTGTGGGGGTTTCCCCCGCCCAGCTCGCTCGACTCTATCGCCGCGGCCGTCCTAGCAGGAAATCTGCGAGATCTCGATCTGCTCGATGAACCAGCGTTCGCCGCGGCCCAAGACGAGGCGAAACGGCAGTGTGAGCGTGTCGGCGCCGCGAACCAGGTCGAC
>JBDHAI010000099.1:0-8459 GCA_039588155.1 Gemmatimonadota bacterium
GCGTGTTCTATGGCGAATGGGACGGACGCCGCCCGAAACGCGTCGTGCTGAAGATCATCGGCGAGTAGCCACTCACGCATCATCCTCGCCGCGGTCTTTTGCGAGCACCGGCGTCGCCTTACATTGCGGCGTCATGATTCGAGAACGTATCGCGCAGCGGACTGTCATGCTCCGGGAATGGCTCTATCCCGAGAATATCCCACCCGGGCACCGGGTGCGCTGCCAACTGCCCGGCTGTCACGCGGTATTGGGGCGTAGCGGCCACCACCTCCGCTTTCGATCGCTGCGCCGGAGCGATGCCGCGCTACCCCCGGAATGGGTCGGCTGGCATTGCAGCCGCTGCGGTCATTTGAACGTCTATTGCCCGATCGGCTAGCACTTTCGAGACCTCCGAGCTTGATCCGACGCATCCGCTTCGTCGCCTCCAACATCCTAGTGCTAGCCGTCGGCCTCGGCGCGATGAGCGACCTCGTAGCTCAAGACAAGCGCCGCATACGAGCCAACGATCTCTATCGAATCCGCACGGCGAACAGCCTGGCGCTCTCGCCCGACGGCGAACGGCTCGCCTTTGTCGTCACGCAGATCGATTCCGCTGACAACGCCTATTACCGACACATCTGGTTGGCCGACCTGCAGAGCGGCGCCTCTCGTCAGCTCACGCGCGGCCGCGTCCGCGACGACAACCCCGCCTGGTCACCAGACGGATCCAAGCTCGCCTTCGTGTCCGACCGCGGCAGCAACGGACAACAGATCTACATACTGCCGGTTGACGGCGGCGAAGCCTGGCCTCTCACCGAGCTGGAAAGCGGCGCCTCCGACCCGGCCTGGTCGCCCGACGGTACTCGATTGCTCTTCGGCTCCGAGCTGACGACACGGGAGTTGGAGGCAGCCCGGGCGCAGGGTGAATCTGGCCTCACTGGCGAAGGGGCGGCGGCGGATTCTGCCATGTGGGGATCCATGGCGGCGATCCGTAACTGGCTGAACGGAAACGCCCAGCGCCAGGAGCCCGCGGTCATTACACGTCTCAACTTTCAGGGTGAGCGCGAGCTCGACCCCATCGAGAGCTGGTCGCACATCTACGTCGTCGATCTAGAGGGTGGACCCCCGAAACGTCTCACCGACGGCAGCTTCGATTTCTACGACGCGCGTTTTTCGCCCGACGGGAACAGGGTCGCCTTCGTCGGCCGGGTCACCGACGTAATGCACCCAGACTATCTGCTCAAGAGCGAGCTCTACGTGATGAACCTCGAGAACGGCGAGCTGAGCAAGCTCGACGTTCCCGGGCACGCCGTTTCAAGCCCCTCCTGGTCGCCGCGCGGCCGCAACATCGCGTTCGCCGCTCGCGATACGGCCGAGCGACCTTCCGCACACACTGAGATCGGCCTCATCGCACTCGCCGAAGGCGTGACGAGCCTGCGCTGGCTGACCCGCCCGCTCGACCGTAGCGTTGCAGAGTACCACTGGTCACCCGGCGGCGGCGACATCTACTTCACCGCCCGCGTTCACGGGACCGTTCCCATCTACCGCGTGCGGTTGAGCGACGGCGAGATTCGACAAGTGGTGTCGGGCGAGCGGGGAGTGCTCAGCTTCGATCTCGGCGGCGACCGCCTCGCCTACGCTGTCAACGAGCCCGCCAACCCGTCGGAGGTCTACGTCCGCGGCCCCGGCGACGACGGCGAGCGCCGGATAACCCAGCTCAACAGCGACTGGCTGAGCGAGGTCCACGTCCAGCCTCACAACGGATTCTACTTTCAGAGCTTCGACGGCCGTCGCGTACAGGGCTGGCTGATCGAACCTGTCGGCTCGGTGGCGGGCGCGCGGAACCCGTTGGCGGTGGAGATCCACGGCGGCCCGCATTCGATGTGGGGACCCGGCGAGCGGTCCATGTGGCACGAGTTTCAGCTTCTCGCCGCCAACGGCTACGCGGTGCTCTACACCAATCCCAGAGGAAGCGATGGCTACGGCTTTGCGTTCAAGTACGCCATCCAGAGAAACTGGGGGGACGGCCCGATGCGCGACGTCCTGACCGCCGTCGATAGCGTCGTTCTGCGCGGTATCGTCGACGAGGACAGGATGGTGGTGACGGGAGGAAGTTACGCCGGCTACCTCACCGCCTACCTCGTGGGCCATGACCATCGCTTTAGAGCGGCTGTGGCGCAACGTGGAGTCTACGACCTGGCGACGTTCTTCGGCGAGGGTAACGCCTGGCGTCTGGTCCCGTACGAGTTCAACACCTACCCTTGGGAAGATTTCGAGATCCTGCGCGATCAGTCACCCCTGACGTTCGCACATCTGATCCAGACGCCGCTGCTCATCATTCACTCCGACCGCGACCTTCGTACGGGCGTGTCCCAATCGGAGATGCTCTACCGGACTCTGAAGGTGCTGCAGAAACCCGTGGAGTACGCGCGCTACCCGCGAGAAGGTCACGACCTCTCTCGCACAGGTGAACCGAGACTCAGGATCGATCGGCTCCTGCGCATCCTCGAGTTCTTCGACCGCCACTTGTCGAGTCGACGGGTAGACGAGTAGGCGGGTAGACGGGTCGGCTGGTGGACGGGCAGGCAGGTGGAGGGGCGTCTGCGTGTCCACCTGTCTACGAGTCTAGCGCCTACTGGTCCACTTGTACGTCGAGTCCGTGCTCGGCGAGAAACAGCTTCACCTCGCGCAGCGAGTGCTGCCCTGAATGAAGTAGCGATCCCAAGACAACAGCGTCGACGTTGCCGATCATCAAGACGTCAAAGACGTCTTCAACGCAAGTCGCCTTTCCTGCGGCCACGACGTTCACATCGACGGCCGAGGTGATCGATTCGAGAAGTTCGAGGTCAAAGGGCTCGGCTTCGATGCCGCCGCTACCGGAGTAGACCATGACCTCTCCACATCCCTGCGACCGGACGACCGCTGCCCAGGTTACCGGATCCCACTCCGTGGGCGCGCCGCCCCGGCCTTCGACGACTCGCCAGCCCAGCTCTTCGCGCTTGGCCGCGATCGCGACGGCGATAGCGTTTGGACCCAGGGTGCGGGTGAGTTGGGCAATGTAGTCGGGATCGTGAAGCGCGGAGTCCTGGATGGCGACGCGGGCCACACCGGCATCCAGCAGCGCGCCGACCTCCGCCTGGTTGGACAGATCCGCCGCGACAGTCACGGGGATCGTGATGAGCGAAGCCACCCGAGCAGCTGCCGTTACCAGCGTCTCGAGACCGACTCCGTCCGCCACCAGCAAGACCCCGTCGGCGCCGGACTCGGCATAGGCGGCAGCGACCTTCTCGGGATCGTCGGAAACCGGGAAGCGCCCGACCTCGATACGCTCGGTCAGCGCGCCGCCCCGGCCCACGGAAAGAGACGGGATGATGCGTCTCACGCGACCGGGCCTACTCGCTTTCGCCCGGCTGGGGCTCGATCGGCACGTTCTTGCGGATGCGGTGGCTGAACAGAGTGATCTCGGTGAACCCGGCACGCCGAATCAGCAGGTCGCCGACCTCCCAACCCTGCTCGAAGCTTGCCGGCACATGGCTGTCGGTGCCGATCGTCACGGTCGCCACGTGCGCCTCTTTCGCCCAGCGCAGGATCTCGAGGCCGGGATAAGGCTCGGCGGGCGCCTGGACCACGCCCGATGTATTGACCTCCATACCCAGCCCTTTCGACGAGATCTTGTCGAGCAAGCCCCTGATCTGCGACTCGAAGGGGCGTGGGTCGAATTGGCCGTAGTACTTGACTCCGAAACGCTTGGCGAGGTCGAGGTGGCCAACCACATCGAAGCCGCCCCAGTCCAGCATCTCTCCGACGGTCTCGAAGTATCTGCCATAGGCCTCGGACGCGTCGCGCTCCTTGAAATAGGAGCTCACGTGGCCGCCCGAGATCTGATAGCCATCCACGATGTGGACCGAACCGATCACCAGATCGAAGTCGACGGAATCTAGGAGCGCGTCCAGCGTATCGACCCATTCTGGACGAAACTCGAACTCGGCCCCCAGCAGAATCCGTAGCTCGGGGTACTCCGGTTGCAGTCGCTCGATCTCTTGTTGGAGTTGCTCGAACCGCTGCCGCGCTTCGACCAGGTCGACGTGCCAATCATCCGATTCGTCGCTCAGCGTCTCGACATGATTCGTGAAGCAGATCTCGTCGAATTCGAGCGCCAGCGCCGCTTGAATCGTCTCCTCGGTGCTGCCACGCCCGTCCGCCGAGTACTGGTTATGCAGATGATAATTTGTGCGCACGCTCTTGCCTTAGTTCACAACCGCGATCGCCAGACCGTCCCGGGTCGGCACGACGATCGAAGTGTAACGGGAGTCCCCGGCGAGACGACGATTGAATTCTCGAATTCCTCGCACGCCCGGGTCATCGCTAGCCGAATCCAAGACCCGCCCGCTCCTGAAGGCGTTGTCTGCAATCACCAGGCCACCCCGGCGCACGTTCTCACCGCACCAGCTCAAATAAGACGGATAGTTCTCTTTGTCGGCATCGATGAAGACGGCGTCGTACGGACCCGCATCGCCCAACTGCTCCAGCACCTGCTTCGCTTCGCCCACAACGATAACGACGCGGTCGCTCAGACCGGCACGCGCAACGTAGGCCCGTGCGAGCTCGGCGCGCGACCCTTCCCGCTCGACCGTGACCAGCCGCCCATCGGCTGGAAGCGCACGGCCCATCCAGATGGCACTGTAGCCGCCAAGTGTGCCCAGCTCCACGACCTTGCTCGCACCGATCGACCGCAGCAAGACCTGAAGAAGACGTCCCTCCTCTGCGGTGACGTGGATCCTCGGAAAGTCTTTCTCCAACATTTCACGTCGCAGGTCCGCAAGGATCTCGTCCTCCGAAGCGAAGAGATCCGCCACGTACCGAATACACGCCTGCCGCACTTCATCTTCCATAGCTTTAAGCGGCCGGGAGATAGCGGCCCTGGTTAGGGTGATGGGTCAGCGCTCGTGCGCAGGACCACGGCTGATAAATAATCCGGCTCCACCTGTCTCGCACCCCTGACCCAAACCCGAACCTTCGCCGACGTGGCCACCCGAGGTCGCGTCGAACGCGCTCTCATCGCCACGCCCAAAGCCGATGGGTCAGCTGCGGCGAGCTGAGCGATGGACCTCACTCCCGAATTCCACATGAGCCGGGCGTTATCCGTACCGATGCCACGCAGGGCAGCCAGCCGGGCGGCCCGCACCCACGCTGCGGCGTCGGCGACCCCGGCTCCCGTGGCTTCGGCGACCTCGACCGGCTTCGCCTCCGCAAGCGCGAAGACGTCGGCATATGGAGTAGCGGCGAGGGTTTCTCTTTCCGTGCGCTCCATCACCCAGAGACCATCGAGCTGTGGCCTGAGAGAGTCGGTGTTCCAGCGGTCCATTCCAAACAGCACGACGATCGAGAACGCGGCGGCTGCGATGGCCGCCAGGAGCGTGCGCCGACCCAGGCGCCGAGCCCGCTCACCGGCACGGACGAGCTCGGGCAGCGCAACGCCGGCGAGGACGAGCGACTGATAGACGACGAAACAATCGAGGGCGAAGACGGGGAACCCGAGAAAGCCAGCTAGCGGCATCTCGAAGAGCTTGAGGTTCTCGAACCCCGGCACGGTATAGATCCATTTGCTCCGCGCCTCGATGTTGTACATCTCCCAAATGAACCCGATCGCCAGGCCGGCCACGAGGAATCGTAGCAAGCGACCGGGACGACCGGCCGAGAGATCACCGAGCAGCGAACGCTCCCGGTCATGCTGGTAGTTGACCGGTTCGAGCAAGAGCGTGAGTGCGCCCCAGATCATCGGGAAGAAGATCATCGGCCAAGCCAGGCTCAGGGCCGCGAACGCCAAGCCTGCCAGAAAGACCGCGTACAGAGTCCGCCGGCTGACTGCGAACGTCGGCCAGCGTATTCCGTCGAACGTCCGCCTGTTGGCCAGCCAGCGCTCGGCGAGGAAGATGGCCGGAAGAACCGTGGCGAAGGACACGGCGGTCCCGATCCAACGTATCGAACGCTCGGGCGGCAGGAACACGTAGTACCAGTTGGAGACCCTGAAGTTGACCAACTCGAAGAAGAACCACAGCACGGCCGACCAGCCCAACAGCGAGAGGGCAAATCGTGGCCGGGAGATCAGGTAGTAGCGGCCACTGCGTGCGGCTTGCGCGGCATCGAGCAGCACGATCGTGGGGTACCAGGCCAGGATGTAGAAGAAATTCACAAAAGGCTCGACGCGACGCAGCATCAACGCGGCCGCTAACGCGAGAGCCAGTGCGGCCGGAACCGCGACGGTCCAGGCGGGCGGGCTGAGATTTTCGGTGGTTGCCTGAACTCCCTCTTGGCGTTCCCGCGTTTCGAGCGTTGCGGTCATCGCGTTGCCGCCGCGTTGACCCTTTCGCGGACATCTTCGTACTCGGGCGCCGCATAGACGATGCGCCCTCCGACGATCGTGGCGAGGACTCGCACGTTCTTGATGTCTGCGGGATCGATGGCCAGCAGATCGCGATCGAGGACCGTGAAGTCTGCGAGTTTGCCCACCTCTATGCTGCCCTTGATGTCCTCCTCGAAGGCTGCGTACGCGTTGTTGATCGTATACGCCCGGATCGCCGTCTCGACGTCGATACGCTCCCCCGGGAACCAGCCACCCTCAGGCTCCCCGTCGAGGGTCTGGCGTGTCACCGCCGCGTAGATGCCGAGCAGTGGCTTGGCGGGGTACCAGGCGGCATTAGTGCCTGGCCAATCGGAGCCGAAGGAGAGCACCGCACCCCCATCCAGAAGCGACTTGAAAGCATATGCACCCTGGCAGCGTTCGTGCCCGATCCGCTCTTCCATCCAACGCATGTCGTCGATGGCATGGTACGGCTGCACCTCGGCGATCACGCCCAGCTCGCCGAAGCGTGCGAAGTCGTCCTCTTCGACGACCTGCGCGTGTATCATCCGAAACCGATGGTCGCCGGGGCCATTCCTCTCGATGGCCGCCTCGAACCAGTCGAGCAGCGTGTCCACGGCCAAGTCGCCGATCGCGTGCACCTGGGGGATCAGCCCCACTGAATCGGCGGCGCGAATCAGCTCCGCCATACCGGGCGGCTGGCGCACCATGTCGCGCCAGCTACCGCTCTGGCCCGGCTGGTGGTCGTAGGGCTCACGGAATCGCGCCGATGAGTTGCCCATGATCCCGTCTACGAATCCCTTGAGCCCACCGATCTTCAGGTAGTCATCCCCGAATCCGGAGCGAATGCCCACGCTCGAGAGTTCCCGCCACTTATCCAAGGTGGGGCGGGCATACACGCGCACGGTGAGCTCGCCGCGATCGCGCAGATGCTGAAAGACCCGCATCTGCTGATCCCGAGTGATGTCGTGAATTCCCGTGACCCCGTTCTCGCCCAACCGCTCCAGCGCCACACGCGCCTCGAGAATTCGCTGCTCGAAGGACTTGGGGGGTACGACCCGGTCCACCAAGTCGACCGCCGTGCCCGTCAGTATGCCAGTGGGCTCGCCACTCTCCGGGTCACGCTCGATGGTTCCACCGGCCGGATCCGGTGTGTCCGAGGTTATCCCTGCCCGTTCCAGCGCCAACCCATTGGCCAGGTACTCGCTGCGATCCCAACGGCTGAGCAGCGCCGGTGTGCCCGGCGTGATCGCATCGATCATGTTCCGGTGCGGCTTGAACCTTTCGGCACGGGCCCCCGACTCTTCACTACCCGTGGAGCCCATCTCCCATTCTTCGTAGGCGCCCCAGTCACCCCCGAGGATCCATGCCCCGTCCGGCAGGCGATCGCGGGCGGCCGCGGCTCGTTCAGCCAGCGCGCCGGCATCGGCGACGTCCAGGAGATTGATGCCCAAAAGCAGGCGAGCCGCGTAATCGAAGTGGGTGTGGTTATCGATGAAGCCCGGCAGCACGAAAGCATCGCCGAGCTCGACGACTGTCGTATTCGGCCCCCTGAAGCGGGACACCTCTTTCTCGCTGCCCACAGCGACGATCCGTCCCGCCCGAACCGCGACGCCCCGAGCTCGCGGGCGCTCGGGCTCGACGGTGTAGACCTCCCCGCCCAACAGTATCAAGTCGGCCGAGCCTTGACGGGGGCCGGACCGGGTGGAAAAGACGGCGATCATCACCGCAGCCAGAGCGATAGCCAAGAGCATGAGTGAGCTGCGCATGGCTCGTGTCCTGTGAAGGGTTGTAGGCGCTTGGGTCGGAGGATAATGTAGGCGCAAATCCGACTCTCAACAGGGTAGCGGCGGCCCGGTCGCCTGTCGCGGTTCCTTGACGGCGCGCTCAGCTAACTGAATATTCGCCGCGGCCCCTGAAACCCGAGAACGAGGACTGCTGCCGACGATGAAGTTCGAGCTCGCGACCCACCTATCGCCGGAGGACGTGATCCAACAGGCCGAGGTTTACTACAAAGAGCACACGGGCCTGGAGTTGCGGCACCGGGGGGACAACCGCCTCGAGTACTCCGGAGTCATCGGCGAAGCCACGGTCTCGGCGTATCGGGAGCATGGCCATA
>JBDHAI010000100.1:0-8416 GCA_039588155.1 Gemmatimonadota bacterium
GAAACGTACCAAGCTCACGATGTCCGAAGACTCGTTGGCCACGAAAACCCAGTAGGTGGCGCTGGGGCTACCCTGGGTCAGTAGGGCGAAGGCCGTGAGAACGGCCATGATCGTCTTCAACGCCAGCCTCCGTGAACGGTTGAGGCCCCAAGCCATCGGCACTCATAGATCAGCGGATAGTGCGTCACTTTGTAAGTCAAGCCACCAAACAGGCCGGGGGAATCAGGCGAGCTGCACAGACGTCGTCTTGGGAACCAAACGGCCGAACAACTTAACCCCTTCGTCCTGGCGCTCAAGGTGATAAGGCACTATGAATCCTTGTGGTGCCCGGCGCCGTAGTGTCTGGAGACGGATCTTGCCGGGGAACCGGTACATGCAAAAACAACGGCAGGCAGATGGGAATCTTGGAATTACTACTCGCTGGCGGTATCGCCTACGGCGGTTACAAGTACACTAAGAAGTTCGTTGTCAAGAAGCTTCGCTTTGTGCCGAAGGCTCGAAAGAAAGCGGCGCCTTGGCTCGCAGGAGCCGGCGCGATCATGTTGGCAGCCCCGGTGGCGGCCGCGCTTCCTCTCATCGGTGCGTTTACGGCGGCGGCGTTCGGGGCCGGTGTCGCTGGAGGCATAGTGGCCGGAGACAAGGAGCTCGACCGCACGAACATCTGGGGCGATAGACGCTAACAACTAGAGTGGCTGCTCTCGTCCTCCCTGTATCCAGCGCTGACCGAGCGTAAAGGCCAGGGCTACGATCACCATCAGCAGCACACCATAGGCGGCGGCCGCACCCAGATCGAAGTCCCGGAGTTGCGAGAGGATTTCGATGGAGATGGGTCGAGTGCGGTGAGTGTAGAGCACGATAGACGCCACGAACTCACCCAGTCCGGTGACGAAGGCAAGGGAGGCGCCGGCGGCGATAGCCGGTAGCAGACCGGGGATCGTCACGCGCCGCAGTGTTCGCCAAGCTCCGGCTCCCAGAGTTGCCGCCGCCTCTTCCAAGCTCGGATCGGTCTGACGAAAGCCCGCCGTTATCGCCCTGCCAGTGAGGGGTAGTACGCGCAGGGTGTAAGCCAACACCAGGATCCAGGCGCTACCTACCAAGACGAAACGTCCGGCCCACGGCTGGCTCACACTGTGAGTCGTCGCGAGGGCGATGGCTAGCACGGTTCCCGGCAGCGCCCAGGGCACTGCGAGCAGTCCCTCCAATACTCGCGCGCCGCGGACGCGCCAGCGGACGACGAGCTGGCCGACCGCTATCGCCAAGGCAACAGCTGCGAAGGTTGCGGCGCTAGCCGCCAGCAGAGAGTTGACGATGGGCCGAAGCGTACGCGCCTCCGTAAATAGTTGCGCGTAGTTCTCCAAGGAATACTGGGGCGGCAGCGTTTGCGTGGTCCAGCTTCCGTCGGGTACGAATGACACGAGAAGCAACGTCAGGTGGGGCAAGACCAACACCGCCACGCCAGCCGCTGCGATGAGCGGCACACCGATGACCGCCCAACGAGATTTCACGGGCAGGCGCGGCGCACGGGTCCCCTTACCCGGCGCGACATACTCTCGGCTACCTTCCCAGCGCGACAACGGCCAAAGTACCAGCAGCGAAACCGACGCCAGCATTACGGTCTCGACCATCGCCATCGACGTCGCGCCCTGCAATTTGCTGCTGAAGATCTGGGTGGTCATGACCCGGAATCCCCCACCCAGCACGTAGGGCGCGCTGAACGACGCCATCGAGGTCATGAAGGTTAGGAGCGCTGCGCCGGCAAGCGTAGGCGTAAGAAGCGGCAGCGTCACCCTGGTGAGCGTGCGAAACCGCCCGGCGCCCAGCGACGCCGCAGCCTCGTGAACGGCGGGGTCGAGTCGAGCCAGACCCGCGAGTGCAAACAAGTAGAAGTAGACGTACATCGAGTAGGCGTGCACGGCGAGGATGGCGCTGGCCCCCTGCATGCGCCACGGCGGCGACTCCAGGCCGAGCGCCGACTGCAGCGTGCGAGTGGCAATCCCGCTCTCGCCGTAGAGAAAGAGGATCGCGATCACCCCGACGAGTGGCGGCAACAGCACGGGCATGGCGGCGAGAGCGCCGAGAACACGGCGGCCAGGGAACTCGAATCGCGCGAACAGGAAGGCCAACGGAATGCCGATCAGCGCGGAGAGCAGCACTGTGGCGGCCGAGATCCAAACACTCGACCACAGCGCGCGCAGCTCCGCCGGCGTCGCGAAGAACTCGGCGTAATGTCTGAGCGTGATTCCCGAATCGCCGCCGACGCTCTCGACCAAGACCACGAGGTTCGGATAGACCACCGCCCACAACAGCAGCGCAAAGACGGCGAGAGTTAGGATCCGAGCCCTCGGGCTCAGCCGTCGCCGCCGGGTTGCCGTCGTGATCACGCGTCAGCCGGCTGGCGCAGCGGGAAGGCGAATATGCCGTCTGGAGCGGCTCTGGGCGCCACCCCCACGGCGTCCCCCAGACGCGCTGCATCGGCGCCGGCTTGCACTTCCAGCTCGCCTCCCTCGACCATCACCGTGTAGATGTAGACCGAGCCGGCGAACCGCCGGTCGGCGACTTTGGCACTCAGTGCACCTTCGGACCCGGGAGGCGCGAAACGGAGTGCCTCGGGCCGTACGCGCAGGCGGGTTCCGTCACCGGGTTCGATCGACGCGCCGGACGCGGGCGACAGCGCGCTCCAAACCACGTCGCCGGGCAAGCGGCAGCGCAGGCTCTCCCCGTCGATGGGTGTCTGCGCTCTGGCATCGACGGCGCCGGCACGGCCGAGAAACGTAGCCACGAACTCGGTCGCAGGCCGGTGATACAGCGCCTCCGCGGGACCCAACTGATTCAAGCGACCCGCTTGCATCACCGCGATGCGGTCGGACAGGTCGAAGGCCTCTTCCTGATCGTGTGTAACGTAGACGGTGGTGATGCCGATCTCCTTGACCAGAGACCGCAGCTCGCGACGTGTTTGCTCGCGCAGCGCCGCGTCCAGGTTAGATAGCGGCTCGTCGAGAAGAAGGACCCGCGGCTCCGGAGCCAGCGCTCGCGCCAGTGCGACCCGCTGCTGCTGGCCGCCCGACAAAGACCCAATCGATCGCTGCTCGGTCCCCGGCAGGCGAACCCGCTCCAGAGCCCTTTCGACCTTGGCGGCGATTTCGGCCTTGCCGAACCCGGACGCCTCGAGGCCGAACGCGACGTTGGCTCCGACGCTCAGGTGCGGAAACAGCGCGTAGTGCTGGAAGACCATGCCGAAGCCGCGTTTCTGCGGTGCGAGGCGGGTAACATCGCGCCCTTCCAAGACGACTCGGCCGGAGTCGGGCTGCTCGAACCCGGCGATCATGCGAAGCGTGGTCGTCTTGCCGCAGCCGCTCGGTCCGAGCAAGGTGACGATCTCATGTTCTGCGATCGCCACGGAAAGATCCCGAACCGCCGGTGTACCCGCGAATAGACGGGTGAGGTTCTCAAGCTGAAGGAAGACTCGGTCGCTCAACTCGCCGCCTAGCTCATCGTCGGCTCGAGCCCCGGATGTTGGCGTCCCAGTATCTCATCCACTCACGGCCGCGATCCTCGAGCAACTCCCAATCTAGGTCCATCGGTTCGAGCTCCTGGTTCACCCGCACGAGCCAGTCCGGCAAGGAGTCCCGCGGGACATCGGTGCGCGTCAAGTTCCGGAACGCCCGGCGCGCGGCGATCAACTGACCCTCGATCGAACCGACGTACTCGACGAACGCTCGTGCCAGCTCAGGCTGTTTGGTTCCCTTGATCAGCGCGATCCCATCGACCAGGACCGGTGTGCCACTCGCCGGGAGCACGTAGTCGAGTGGGTAGCCCTGCGCCTGCACCCGCAAGACGTCCGGCAGATTCCACAGCGTGACCAGCCCCTCTTGTCGGGCGAGCTTCTGATAAAGAATGGCTGGGTTGAGCACGTACTCCTTCGTCTGCGCGTCTAAACGCCGCAACCACTCGTAGCCAGCTGCCGTATCCCCGGTCTCGACGAGACCGCGATACATGATCATGCCGAAGATCGTTCGCATCGTCCCGCTGGCCAGCGGGTCACGGATCAACACCTTCCCCTTCCAGGCGGGATCCAAGATATCATCCCAGTCTCTCGGCGCCTGCTCCTTCGAGACCGCCTCGCCGTTCACCGTGATCACCGCCGGCGTCAGGTAGGCCCCGAAGTACGAATCGCCGGGGCCGCGGGCTTCAGGAATCACAGCGTCCGCCCAGCTCGGTCGATACGCTTCGAGCAAACCTTCTCCGGCCGCCCGCGAGAAGAAAAGCGCAGGCCCGCCATACCAAACATCAGCCTGTGGATTGGCGCGCTCGGAACGGATCCGGTCCAACGCCTCTTGCGATCCCATGTCCACCCATTGCACATCCACATCGGGATTCGCGGCTTCGAAGCCCTCCTCGAAGATCACCAGCTGCTCACGGCCGTGCGGCGAGTACAAGGTCAACACGGCACCCGACTCGACACAGCCGGCGAGCAGCGGAACTGCGAGCCAACAAACGTTCAGCGAGATCCTCATCCGCTCAGGCTCAACAGATTGGCCAGCAGCCTGTAAGCTCCAGGCACGCCAGCCGGCAATTGGCGAAACAGCGCCAGGCCCGTATACACGTAAAGACCACTGCCGTACGGGGCGACCAAGATCGAGCCCCTTTTCGGCTCGTCACCGGGATCGCTGACCTCCAGAAGCGCTTGATAGCGATCGTCCCACTCGTTAGGGAAATAAAGCCCGCGTTCCTGTACCCAACCGTCGAAATCGGCTGGCCCGATCCGATTCGGCTGATTGAAGGCCGGGTGGTCAGGCAGCAAGACGCTCACGAGCGCGCGCTCATCGCTCACCCTGTCGTGTGGAAAGCGGGCTCGCATCGGGTACGGCGCGAAGCTCCCTCTGAAGTAATCGTACTGCTGGTACTGCACGATCAAAGTGCCGCCCGCCTCTACCCACTCGAGCAGCCGCTCGTTGCTCGCCACTAAAGCTGCGTTGGTCTCGTAAGCGCGAATGCCCAAGACGACCACGTCGTAACGCGACAGGTCGCCGGAGGCTAGGGCGCGCACATCCAACACGTCAACCGGAACACCCAGACCCTTTATCGCCTCAGCCGCAGCATCACCCGCGCCCGGCACGAAGGCGACTCGAAGTTCGGGGTCGATTTCCACCTGGAACGCGCTGATCCGTGCCGTCGCGCTCGCGAAGAAGACGTTTCTCCGGATGTGCGGGTACTCGATGATCGAGTAACCGAGTCGATGACTCTGGCCGTCCGGCGTCTCCGCCACCGCTGTCAACTGGTAGGCAGCGGGCTCGATATCGGCTGGCGCCTCGACGCGGAAATCGACAGCCGTAGTGCGCCCCGCATTCGGCAGTTCAAAGCCGGCCGCCTCCGGACTCACCTCCCAACCGGGCGGCGCCTCCAACCAGATCCGACCGCTCAGCCCGTTAGGCGCTTCGCCCCTCAGGCTCACGGTGTAGATTTGGCTGGCCACATCCCCAATCGGCCACACCGACGCGTCGGGGGTCACGCTTAAGCTCACAGCCGGTACGACCCGAATCGGCCATCGCACCTCGCCCCGGGCCTGGTCCGCGAACCGATAGACCGTCTCCGCTCGCGCCTCGACGACAGCACCGGCGATCGAGAGCTCGACCTCGGCCTCCACAACCGGCGGGCCGAAAGGCATCGCCCGCTCACCCGTACCGTTCGGCCAGGCGTAGAGACCGCTCGTTAGGGGCACGCGCAGGAAGTAGGGCCGGCTCGGCTCGGCTCTCTCCGGTACGGTGAGGCGAAAGCGGGCGCGCAGGAGTGTGCCGGGCGCAATCGTGTCCGGGACAGCGCTGAGCGCTTCGGATTTCCAGCCGTCGGGCACGCGCAAGTTGAGTGTCTCGAGCCCAACTCGACGGTCACCGCCGTTCCAGATCTGTAGCTCCCCTTCGAAGCTCTGCCCAGGTACGACCAGATCGTCATCACTGAACGCATCGATGATGACACCGGCGGCCTCTACGACGGCGGAGCCGAGTTTCCCTTCATCTTCCGTCAGGACGAAGTGGAGATCGGCAGCGGGGTCACCGGATCGTGCGGCCAGCTCGATGGCGGCACGGAGAGTCGCCAGCGCCGTGCTCAGTTGAGGAAGCGCCGTCGCTGGGGCTCCGTGACCGAGCGCATCGCGAGCCTGCTTCAGCAGAGCTCTGTATTCCGCGAGCCTCGCCGCGAGTTCGTCCCGCGTTTTCCCAGCTGTGACAGGTGGCAACAGTCCGGCCAGCGTGGTATCGATCCCATCGAAGATAGATTTCTCTTCAGCACCCGCGGCAGTCTTCACCCGGGTGTCCACCAACTCGAGGCTCGTCGCCGCCGGACCCAGGGTCTCAATGCGCCCCATATCCTGGGAGCGGTGCTGGCTCCGGCTCGCCATGGCGATCTGGTGGTAGGAGCGCCCCAGCACGAGGTCCAGCGTACCGGTCTCCACCCTAAGCGTGGTCGCCGCGCGGTCGAAGCGGGTCGAGCGGTACAGCTTCAGTGGCGACCACGCAGCCAGTCCAGCGGCCAACTGCTCCGGGAAGCGGTCCGGGTCGCCCGCCGCATCGTACGCCTCCCGCGCCAGGATTCCAGCGACCTGGTGCTGCCCGTGACCGTCCCGACTCGTGCCCGAGAAGATCGAGACGATCACCTGTGGCCGAAAGCGACGAACCACATAGACGACGTCCGCGAGCAGCGAGTCCCTCGGCCAGAAGGCAAAAGTCTCTTCCGCAGATTTTGAGTAGCCGAAGTCGTAGCCTCGAGTGAAGTACTGGACCGCCCCATCGAGCCGGCGTGCCGCAAGCAGCTCCTCCGTACGGACTATACCCAATCCGACGCCCAGCTCCGGCCCGAGCAGGTTCTGGCCGCCTTCACCTCGGTTCACTGACAGGTAAGCCGCAGCCGCACCGTGCCCGCGCACCATAACCGCGAGGAGGGCGGTGTCTTCATCGTCGGGATGCGCGCCGATCACTAGCACGCGCTTGACGCTGCCCAGCCCCTTCAGGGCCTGGGACACAGCGATCAGTCCGTGGCTGGGATCCACAGCGCCTTGAGGGGCGGCTGCCCCGGGACTGAACAGCGCGGCTGCAACGAGCATCAGTGCGGCCTTTTTCATGGTCGAGCAAAGTATCGACGGTCGCCTGCACAGGCCAGCCGCTTTCCTAGCCCGTCTTGTCTCACCCCGCTCGCGACCCTAGCATCGACCAACACAGCCGATACGGCAGAGGTAGATGACTCACGTCGACCACCCCGCGCCCGATCGAACGAACGCCCGGGTCCAACGGCGACCTCTGGCGACGCCCGTCGTTCTAATCCTCATCTCGCTGACTCACCTCGCCTACCTTCCACTCATCGAGCTTCGCGGCATTCCATGGCAGCCTACAGCTTTCGCCGCATCTATGGTGCTCGGTGCCGGCTACGGGTGGGCGGCGCTGCTAGCGCGCCGCGGCCACGGCTTGCGACTCGCGTTCAGCCTCATCGTTTGCGAGGACCTGGTCTTTCTTGCGCTAGCGTCTCTGATGGGATACCCGTGGGCCGACTACCTCCGGCCCGGCACCCTGGCTCTTTTGTCGTTACAACTGGCGCTGGCCTTCGCTGAAATAGTCCGGCGGCAGGAGGCGGGCCGACCCATCGTTCCTGCCACGCGGCTGGCCTGGTTCGTCCTGGCTAACGCGCTGGCCCTCGCTGTCTGGGCTATTCTGAAGCCTCCAGGTCTCGGGGGCTCGGGTTAGCTGGCCTGAAAGCTAGATAATGGTTAGCTTGTTAGCGTGTCGAGGACCTCCTTAGGCGGGCTGCTCCTCGCGCTGGGGCTCGTGATGCTCTGGTTGTTCACGTTCGTCGTGAGCTTACCGAGCGGCCTGGACTTCATCGCTATTTTCGCGCTGGGAATCATTCCCGTCGTTGCTGGCTCGGCCACACTTTGGTCCGGCTGGCGCAAGTCCGGCAAGCGAGACCCCGAATCTGAGCGGCTCACCGGCGTCAAAGACCAGATCGTCTGGCGCGCGATGGCGCAAGGCGGTCGCATCACTGTAGCCGAGGCCGCGACGCACGCAGGTTTGCCTGAAATGGAGGTCGAGCTCGCCTTGATGTCGCTGGTGGCGGACGGGCGAGCGAGCGCGGAGGCGGGGGAGGCAGGCGAGATCGTCTACCAGGTAGTAGCGCCGGTCTAGACGCCAATCCCTCTAGGACGGCTGGCTTCGTTCGGACGCCCACATGACCGGACCGATCTGTACTTCCATAGAAGTCGTCGAGGGGATAGCCCTCGGTAGTCGCGAGACTGCGCTGCGAACGTTAGTGTAGATTCTGGATATCGAAAAAGTCGGCTAGCATAATGAGCGTGTCGCAGGAGTCCGACTAGATGATGTCAGAACCGCCCACGGTGGACCAGGTCACCGTGGATGAACTGACGGGCAAGATC
>JBDHAI010000101.1:0-8399 GCA_039588155.1 Gemmatimonadota bacterium
GTCTGCCTGGCCGTCAAGCGGTGGGACGAAGACCAGTGAAGACTGGGTAGTGACCCGGGGCTGAGCCTCCTGGCCACTTCTCGATGCTGAACGGGGTCTCCGCCTCGATTAATCCTTGTTCTGAGGGCCGGCTCGCCTTATTAACCCACCCATGAGAGTAGGGATCGGCTTCGACATCCATCGCTTCGCCCCGGACCGGCGCCTGGTCTTGGGTGGTATCGAGTTCGAGGGCGAGACCGGGCTTCACGGTCACAGCGACGCCGACGTGGTGACCCACGCGCTGATCGACGCCCTTCTCGGCGCGGCCGGGTTGGGAGATATCGGGCAGCATTTCCCCGACGATGATGAGCGCTGGCGCGGCGCTTCGTCTTTGGAAATGCTTCGGACCGTTCGGCGCATGCTGGAAGCCGAGAATTACCAGCCCGTCAACGTCGATGTCTCGGTAGCGGCCGAATCGCCGCGACTCGCCCCCAAGGTCACCGCCATACGAGAGAGTCTCGGTACGGTCCTGGGCATCGCGCCCTCCTTCATCTCCGTTAAGGCCACAACCGCCGAGGGCCTCGGCGCCATTGGGCGGTCGGAAGGCATCTGTGCCTGGGCTGTGGCGCTCATCGATCGGGTGCAAGAGCCCGATCTGCCGTAGAATCGGACCGTGTTCTACAACACTGTCGTCGGCGATGCACTTCGGGTCGGCGTGCTCGAGCCTTGGCAAGTCGAACAGGCTCTCGCAAAGCTCACTGAGGTAGCTCCTCATTGGATCTACGCTGTCATCGCAGCCGGCGTGGCGATTGAGAACGTCTTCCCACCGATACCCGCGGATACTTTCGTGGTCTTCGGTGCCTTCCTTTCTGCGCACAGCGCCGTTACGGGCCTCGGAGTATTTACGGTAACATGGGTCGCTAACACCGCAACGGCGCTTCTGACCTATGCGCTGGCTCGCCGTTGGGGGCGGCTGGCACTGAACACCAGATTAGGTTGCTGGCTGTTACGCCCGCGGCAACTCGAGCACCTGGCGACCCTTTATCACGGACACGGCAGCAAGATCATTTTCGTCAGCCGGTTCCTGCCGGCCTTTCGCGTACTGGTTCCGGTCTTCGCCGGCATTAGTCATCTGGCACTCTGGCGCACAGCGCTGCCGATCGCACTCGCTTCAGCTCTTTGGTACGGTGTGCTCGTCACTGCCGGAGCGATGGCGGGTCGTAATTGGCAGGCGATCGCTGGAACGCTGGGTAACGTCAACACGGTACTGATACTCGTGGCATCCGCGTTAGCTATTGGTGTCACCCTGATCTGGTGGCGCACGCGCCATCACCCCCACGACGCAGAACGCCTGTGAGCGGAGGAGGGGTGATGGAGGAGACCGCGCAGCGATATTACCTCGAGAGGTTCGAGGATTACCTGCGATTCGAGCGCGGGCTCTCTATGACCACCACGACGGCCTATGCGAGCGACATCGCGCAGTTCGTGGCCCATCTGGCGGAGTCCGGCTTCGAATCGCCCCACGCCGTCGACGCCTCTGACCTGAGAGAGTTCGTCTACAGCCTCAAGCACTCGGGGCGGGCGCCGAGCAGCATTCGCCGTAAGATCTCCGCGTTGCGCAGCTACTTTGGATTCCTGCAAGCCGAAGCGATCATCGACTCCGACCCCAGCGAGCTTCTGGAAGGACCGAAGTCCGGGCGACACCTGCCGACGGTTCTTACTCCCGATGAAGTCGAGCAACTCCTCGCTCCGCCGCAAGGCGGGGAACAGTTGGCCATGAGAGATTGGGCGATGCTCGAGTTCATGTACGCGACGGGCGTGCGTATTTCCGAGATCGTGAGCCTGACCCTTCGAGATCTCGATCTCGACGAAGGTCTCGTGAGAGTGATGGGCAAAGGTTCCAAAGAGAGACTGGTTCCGCTCGGGCGCGCGGCGCAACACGCTCTGACGGCCTACCTGGAGGAGTCACGCCTGGCGCTGGCCCAAGCGGGCGGCCGCAAGGCCGGCGGAACGCTGTTCTTGGGCCGTCGTGGCCGTCCGCTGACCCGAAAAGGCGCCTGGGATATCGTGCGGCGCGCAGTGGCGCGAGTCGGGATCCAGAAGCACGTGACGCCCCATACTCTGCGGCATACATTCGCCACCCATCTGCTCGAAGGGGGGGCCGACATCGCCGCGGTGCAGGAGATGCTTGGACACGCCGATATCTCGACGACCCAGATCTACACGCACCTGGACCGGCGGTACTTGAGTGAGGTGCACCGCAAGCACCACCCGCGCGCTTAGCGGCTGGCGCGATGAACCATAAGTTATGATATTAGTTGTAGATAACTACGATAGCTTCACCTGGAATCTAGCTCAGGCTTTCGGCGCACTGGGCGCCGAAGTGGAGGTGGTGCGCAACGACGAGGTCTCGGTGTCGGAGATCGAGACGCTGCAACCGGCGGCCGTCGTCATTTCGCCGGGACCCAAGACGCCGGCGGAAGCCGGGATTTCGGTGGAAGTGGTTTCGCGCCTGTCGGGGAGTCTGCCGATTCTCGGGGTCTGCTTGGGCCATCAATCGATTGCTGCCGCATTTGGTGGGAAGGTTGTGAGGGCCCCGCGAGTCATGCACGGAAAGGTGTCACAGGTCTATCATGGAGGCACAGGCCTCTTTGATGGCGTTCCGTCTCCGTTCGTAGCTACTCGATACCATTCACTGGTGGTGGAGCGGGCCGGGCTTCCTGACGAGCTCGAGGTCGTTGCGTGGACGGAGGATGCAGATGACGGGGTCGTGCAGGGGCTGAGGCATCGCGAGCACGAAACGTGGGGGGTACAGTTTCATCCCGAATCCGTGAAGACAGAGGCCGGTCCAGCTCTGTTGCGCAATCTGTTGCTGAAGGCGGGGTGCATTTGAGCGGCTGCTGGCGGCGTGCGCTGGCGACGGCGCTCCTGGGGCTCGGCCTAACGCTGGGGTTCATGTCCGATGCCGCGGCCCAGACGGTCGAGTTCGAGTCGCGAGGTCGCGGCCTGCCCGCGGCCGACCAGGCATTGAAGAGAGTGCTCGAGGGGGGCAACTATCGGGTTCTGGTCAGAGACACCGTGCTGGTGGCCGGGGAGGTTGTGGACGGAGATGTGATCGTCATGCGGGCGACCCTGCGTCTCGAGGGACGCATAAACGGCGATTTGATCGGTGTTCAGAGTGACATCTTCACCCGGCCAGGAAGTCGAATCGATGGTACGGTCGCGGTGCTAGGGGGAGGGTTCTACGGCTCGTCGCTGGCGGATGTCGGGTCGCGGCCCATCGACGCAGCGGCCTTCGCGTACATCGCCGAGGAACGGGAGGGCGGCCGCTATCTGGTCAGGGCACCGGGCGCCGACGCCCGACTTCGCCTGCCCGGGCTCTACGGCTTGCTCATGCCCCAGTACGATCGGGTCAACGCTTTGACTCTAGAAGTGGGTCTCGACTATGAGCGTGGAGCTTCGCTGTTGCTGCCCGACGGGCGGGCCAGGCTCCGGTACCGCAGCGTGCGGACCGACGTCGACGGCGATCTAGAGCTGCGCTGGCCGTTCGGCCGGCACTCCCTCTCGCTACGCGGCGGACTGACCGTCCGCTCGAATGACCGTTGGATCAACTCGGACCTCGAGAACTCGATCTATGCCTTCGTTGCGGCCATAGACACCCGCAACTACTACGAGGCGGGATTCGGCGAGGCCGAGCTGCGTCTCGAATACGGAACACAGGCTCGCTGGTCGCTCGGCCTCCTGCTGGGCTGGGAGCGCGCGCGTACGCTTACGAACCGCAGTCCCTTCTCGCTATTCTCGTCCCGCGGCGGATTCCAGGAGAACCTGCCCGTCAGCAAGGCGGACGCCGGGAGCGTCGGACTGACGGGCGGTTTGAGCAGCTGGATTGGCAATTCTGCGCGGTTGGATGTCGAGGTGAGCGTGGAGCACGCCGATCGAGACGTGGCCGGAGATCTTAGCTTTACCCTGTTCGGCGGAGCGCTGAGTCTGGAGATCCCCACTTGGGCCGGGCAGCAACTGGTGCTGGAAGGCCGGAGCCAGGTGCCCAACGACGCGGGGACGCCGGCGCAGCGCTGGCGCGCTTTGGGGGGCTGGGGCTCGCTTCCGACCCTGCGACCTGTCGAACGGGCAGGTGACCGTATGTGGTGGGGCGCCGCATCCTATCGCATCCCGTTGAGACGGGAAGCCAGCTACCTGACACGCGTGTTGCTCTGGGTTCAATATGCGGCGGGTAATGCCTGGGTCGAAGGGCAGGATCGCCTACCCACCATCCACAACCTTGCCGTCGGCACTACGCTCGGTCCTCTCGCCGCCGCCGTCTACACCGATCCGGGCTCTGACTTCAAGACGGTTTTCGCCCTGGGGATCGACTCCCGCAAGTAGCTCCATCCAGCGGCTAACGGCCTGTTTTGACAACTATTTAAGCGCTGATTATGTTTGTGGCGTGAAAATTGCTAACGGCGCCCGATCTCCCAATTCTGCTTCCGCCGGCAACGGCAGCGTATTGGGCGTTATCCCGGCGCGACTCGGCTCCTCGCGCCTGCCGCGCAAACCGCTCTTGGAGATCGCTGGGCGCCCGCTGATCGAATGGGTGTGGGAGCGGATGAAGGCGCTGGAGGTGCTCGACGAGCTCGTGGTGGCGGCCGACGACGGGGAGATCGTGCGGGCGGTCGAGGAGTTCGGTGGCCGCGCGGTTTTGACACGATTGGACCATGCCTCCGGCACGGCACGAGTGGCGGAGGTCGCGGAGCAACCGGAGTACTCCGACTTTGCCTGGGTCGTCAACCTCCAGGGCGATGAGCCTTTCTTGCCGAGTGGGGCAGCGAGGGCGGCGGTCGACCGCGTCAAGAACGGTTGGGACGTAGGGACGGCGGCGGTTCCGATCTATAACACGGCGGAGTGGGAAGACCCCTCGGCCGTGAAGGTCGTCCGGGATGATCGGGGCGGGGCGCTCTACTTCAGTCGAGCGACGATCCCTTACGACGGGACCGGTCGTGCTTCCGAGCAGCTCCTGATGCTGAGACACGTCGGTATTTACGCGTTTACGCGGCCGGCGCTACGCAAGGCGACGGGGCTGCCCAGCCACCCGCTGGAGGAAAGGGAAGGGCTGGAGCAGTTGCGCTGGCTTGCCGCGGGTCTGCGGATCGGGGTGGCAGTAGTCGAGGGCGGCGGCCCGGGTGTAGACACAGAGGCGGACCTGGTCCGAGCCGAACAGATTCTGGGAGGGAGGGAAGATCATACATGAGTGAAAGGTCGGGACCTGCCAAGCTGATCTTCGTCACCGGCGGCGTCGTCTCCTCTCTAGGCAAGGGGATCGCCGCCGCGTCGCTTGGCAGACTGCTCGTTGAGCGCGGCCTCGCCGTAACGATCCAGAAATTCGACCCTTACATCAACGTTGACCCCGGCACGCTGTCGCCCTTTCAGCACGGCGAGGTCTACGTGACCGATGACGGTGCCGAGACCGATCTGGACCTCGGGCATTATGAGCGGTTCGTCGAGGAGTCGCTCTCGCAGGCGAACAATATCACGACGGGTCGGATCTACCAGACCGTCATCACGAAGGAACGGCGCGGCGAGTACCTGGGATCCACAGTGCAGGTCATCCCGCACATCACCGACGAGATCAAAGCTGCCGTCCGCCGACTGACCCCTAACCACGACGTGGTGATTACGGAGATAGGCGGAACCGTCGGTGACATCGAGTCGCTGCCCTTCCTGGAAGCGATCCGTCAGCTGCGGGGAGACTTGGGTCGAGAGCACACGCTATTCCTGCATCTCACGCTGGTGCCTTTCATGGCCGCGGCGGGAGAGCTCAAGACCAAGCCAACGCAGCACTCGGTTCGAGAGCTGATGGAGATCGGGATCATGCCGGATGTCCTGATCTGCCGAACGGAGCACGAGCTTTCGGAAGAGTTGCGCCGTAAGATCGCCCTCTTCTGTAACGTGAGGACCGAGGCGGTCATCGAGGCCCGGGACATGGATTCGATATACGAGGTTCCGCTCGTATTCCACAGACAGGGGCTCGATCGGCTGGTCACGGAGAAGCTGGGGCTCGACGTGCCGGAACCGAATTTGACGGCATGGCGCGCGCTAGTGGACAGGGTAAAGAACCCCAGCCAGGGGAATGTCTCAATAGCGGTGGTCGGCAAGTACACGGATCTGGTTGACTCCTACAAGTCGATCCATGAAGCTCTGGTCCATGGTGGGATCGCGAACGATGTGCGGGTGGCCATCGACTGGATATCGTCCGAGGATATCAGCGGCCCGGAGGACGCGACCCGACTCGCCGATCACGATGGTCTTCTCGTGCCCGGCGGGTTCGGTGTGAGGGGTGTGGAGGGCATGGTTCGGGCGGTCCAGTACGCCCGCGAGAACGAAGTGCCGTTCTTCGGAATCTGCCTTGGGCTACAGTCAGCGATTATCGAGTTCGCACGCAATATGTGCGACCTCGAGGGATCGCATTCTCGGGAATTCGCGCCCGAGTGCGCCGACCCCGTCGTCTCGCTGATGGACTCGCAGCGCCAGATCACGGATATGGGTGGGACCATGCGCCTCGGTGCCTACCCCTGCAAGTTGACCCGTGGCTCCCGTGCCGCGGCTATTTACGGAATTGAGGAGATCAGCGAGCGACATCGCCATCGCTATGAAGTCAACAACGAGTACCGGGAAGTCTTCGCCCAAAATGGCATGCAGATGTGTGGGCTGTCGCCGGACGGAATGCTTGTCGAGATCATCGAGATCCCCAGCCATCCCTGGTACATCGCCACACAATTCCATCCCGAGCTAAAGTCGCGGCCGGCACACCCGCATCCCCTCTTTGCCTCGTTCATCGAGGCGGCGGTGCGCCGCAGAGATCGGATGTCGGCAGACGAGATCGAGGCCGTCGGGGTGGGGGAGTGAAGGGAGCCCGGATCAATGCCGGATCTCAGCTCGCTGTTTCGACCTAAAGGCGGTTTCTTCCTGATCGCTGGGCCCTGCGTTCTCGAGGATGAAGAGACGAATCTAGGCGTGGCAGAGGAAGTCGCTCGTATCGGCGATCGCTTCCGGATCCCCGTCGTGTTCAAGGCGTCCTTCGACAAGGCAAATCGCAGCAGCTTGGAGTCACCTCGGGGCCCCGGACTCGACGACGGCCTGCGCCTGCTCGAGCGAGTGAAGACTCACTCCGGCCTGCCGGTGACCACCGACATCCACCTCCCCCAACAGGCGGCGGCAGCGGCGGCGGTCGTCGACGTTCTGCAGATCCCGGCGTTCCTTTGCCGACAAACCGACCTGGTCACAGCCGCCGCCAGCACTGGGCTCCCGGTGAATCTCAAGAAGGGACAGTGGATGGCTCCGCGGGACATGGCCCATCAGGTCGAAAAGGCGAGGGTTTCGGGCGCCGTCGGTGTCGCAGTGACGGAGCGTGGCAGTGCCTTTGGTTACCACAATCTGGTGGTCGACATGCGCTCCTTCTCGCTTCTCAAGCAAGCGTGCAAGTGCCCGGCCGTATTCGACGCCAGCCATTCGGTACAGCTTCCCGGTGGAGCGGGGGGCCGTAGCGGTGGCGAGCCGGCCCATATCAAGGCACTGGCGTCGGCAGCCGTCGCGGCCGGCGCAGATGCGCTGTTCGTAGAGGTCCACCCGGAGCCGAGACGAGCGCTGTCGGACGCGGCTAGTATGCTACCACTCGCCGAGCTCGAAGGGCTGATCGCCCGTGTGCTTGCGGTACGCGAGGCCTTGAGCACCCAGCTCGAGGGCGCGGATGTCTAGCTCGCCGATCGTTCCTAGAGATGTGGCCGAGGCCGTTCGGCTGGTAATCTTGGACGTCGATGGCGTGATGACCGATGGCGGCATCTACCACGGCGTCACGCCTTCGGGCGAGAAAGTCGAGCTCAAGCGATTCGAAATCACCGATGGGCTTGGCGTGAAACTGCTGCAGCGTGCAGGAATCGAAGTGGCAATCGTCACAGGCCGTGAATCGGAGATCGTCGAGTTGCGTGCTCGTGAGTTAGGAATCGAGGAGGTCCACCAGGACACGGCCGCCGAGAAGCTGCCGATCGTGCGCGACATCCTCGAGCGCAAGGATCTGGATTGGAAAGGCGTCGCCTTCCTATCGGACGACCTTGCGGACATTCCAGTCCTCCGTCGTGTGGGCCTGCCCGTAGCCGTTGCGAACGCTGTGTCCGAGGTCCGCGCAGTGTCGCAGTGGAAGACGAAGCGGTCTGGCGGCGCGGGGGCTGTCCGCGAGTTCGCGGAGACCTTGCTGAAGTCGCGTGGCGAATGGGAGCGGGTCTTAGAACAGTACCTGGGCGAGCGGGAGGACGCGACGCATGGATCGGGATGAGCTGATCGAGACCGCTCGGCGCGTCATCCGTCTGGAGGGTGAGGCCGTCCTCAAGCTTCAGGATCGCTTGGACGACGAGTTTTCACGTGCCGTTGCG
>JBDHAI010000101.1:8411-9015 GCA_039588155.1 Gemmatimonadota bacterium
TTCACGTGCCGTTGCGTATCTCGTAGACTTGAAGGGACGGGCCATCGTTACGGGCGTGGGCAAGTCCGGCATTATCGCTCGCAAGATAGCCTCGACGCTGACTTCCACGGGAACGCCGGCTTTCTTCCTGCATCCCGTGGAAGGGGTCCACGGCGACTTGGGCATGGTTCTGCGAGACGATCTGCTGATTCTGATCTCAAAGAGCGGGGAATCGGATGAGCTCCACGAACTGCTTCGGGTCGTGAAGCGGTTGGGCGTGCCAATCATCGCGTTTACCGGCAACACCGATTCGGCGTTGGCCAATCAAGCCAATGTCGTGCTGAACGTCAGTGTCGACGAGGAGGCGTGTCCCTACGACCTCGCTCCGACGGCCAGCACGACCGCGGCTCTAGCGATGGGAGATGCCCTCGCCGTCGCAGCACTGAACGAAAAGGGCTTTGGGCCGGACGAATTTGCCACACTCCACCCGGGCGGTGCCCTGGGTCGCCGTATGCTGCGGGTGTCGGACGTGATGCTGAGCGACCGTGACAAGGTTCCGTCACTTCCACCCAGCGCTACGCTTCGCGAGGCCATGCTAGAGATCGCCTATAAGCGAGGCACGGTG
>JBDHAI010000102.1:0-14614 GCA_039588155.1 Gemmatimonadota bacterium
CTGTGCTCAAGCGCTTCCGGGTCCGCCAAGCCCAGACCGGCCGCCGATTTCGGGGGCTTGCGTGCGGCCCTATTATTCCGCAGCAGCGATGACCCCAACACCTGAAGAGGTCGACCATGAATAAGCCGAAGGTGGTTAAGAGCGAGTCCGAGTGGAAGACGAAGCTCACACCCGAACAGTATCGAATCACCCGCGAAAAGGGCACGGAGCCGGCCTTCAGCGGCCGCTATCACGACAGCAAGGCGAGCGGCACCTACCGTTGCGTGTGCTGCGGGAACGAGCTCTTTCACTCCGACGCCAAGTTCGATTCCGGCACCGGCTGGCCCAGCTTCTGGCAACCGGCCGCGGCGGACGGCGTGGATACGGAGCAGGACAACAGTCTGTTCATGCGGCGCACGGAGGTGCTCTGCGCCGCATGTGACGCGCACCTCGGTCACGTCTTCGAGGATGGACCCCAGCCGACCGGGCTCCGCTACTGCATCAACTCCGCTGCCCTCGAGCTCGAGCCCGAGGATTAGGGCCGGCCCGCTGAGGCGACGGTCGTCGGGGTTGGACGGCGGGAATCCCGAGGCATTACCTTACAGCATGCACTGAGATGACTGCGGCACCCCGCGGTGCCGCAGTTCGAGTCCTGAATTGCGACGGGCCGGACGGCTCGCAGGACCTGAAGCCCAGAGGCAGGCTCATATGATGCGGCTAAAGGACCTGATGGCGCGGGATGTCGTCGCCGTATCCCCAGATCTCACTTTGCGTGAGCTCGTGGAGTTGTTAGCGGAGCAAGAGGTCAGCGGCGCGCCCGTGGTCGCCCCCAACGGCAGAGTCATCGGCGTGATCTCCACAACCGACATCTTCGATTTCCGTCAGGAGACCGCAGGCACACGGTTGAGTGGAAGCGGCGAAACCGAAAGTCCCGGGGGATCTCGAAAACGGAGCGGGCACTCGACATTCACCGAGGCCTGGGACCCCGCGGAATCCGAGGCCCTCGAGTGGATGCGGACGACTCGTGAAGCCGACTGGGACATTCTGGACGAATACGTCGTGGCCGATGTCATGACCCGCGAGGTCGTGAGCCAGCCGTCCAGCGCTACCGTTAAGAAGGCGGCCCGATACATGCTCGATGCCGGCGTCCATCGGGTGCTGGTCATCGACGGAGGAGAGTTGCAGGGGATCGTCACCACGACCGACGTCGTTCGCGCCGTCGCCGAAGGCCAGCTTAGCGGCTAGGACGCCGTCGGGGCCATTCCCTGACCCTGATAACCTGTTTCAGCCAATCTAGAAGGGTTAACCGCGTGACCATCACGACCCCGAGTTCCCTCGAGCCTCAGCGGCTGCGAAGGGCCTGCGATCCTGCCACCCTCGGCTTCAGCACCACCGCCGATCTGGAACCGCTTCAGGAGGCCATCGGTCAGGATGTCGCTATGCGCGCCGTCAACTTCGGCCTCGACCTCGATCACCCAGGCTACAACATCTTCGCTCTCGGGCTCGCGGGCTCCGGACGCGCGACGATGATTCGGCAGCTGCTGGAGGCGCGCGCCAAGTCCGAGCCCACACCTTCGGATTGGTGTTACGTCTCCAATTTCGACGGCCAACGCAAGCCTAAGGCCCTCCAAGTTCCAGCGGGGCGCGGGCCCGAGCTGAAAACTGACATCGACGCCCTGCTCACCGAGCTCCTCCTGTCTTTACCGAAAGCGCTACAGAGCGATGAGTTCCGCAAAGAGCGCGACGCCGTCACCGAGCGTGCCATGGAACGGCAGCGCGAGCTGATCGAGGGGTTCCAGAAGCTGATCGAGGACGAACGCTACGTCGCACTGGTCCAGACCCCGATGGGGTTCGTCGTCGCGCCGGCGTTGGGCAACGAGCCGATCGACGACAAACAGTTCCAGACCCTGCCCGAAGAACAGCGCGAGGAAATTCACGGGCGCCGTCGCGAGATGGAGAAGACGTTTTCCGAAGTCCAGCGCCGCGTTCGCGAGGCGGAGCGGGAAGCGCAACACCGGGTCGTTGACCTGCAACGCTCGGTCGCGCGGGGCGTCGTAGCCCGCTGTATCGGCGAGGTTCGCGCGCGCTGGGAGTCCGTGCCCGGGGTCACCGCGCACCTCCAGGTGTTGGCGGAAGCGATCGTCGATAACGCAGAGCGTTTCTCCGATACGGGCGACGAATCGGACTCCAACCAGGCGATGCCGCCGGGTGACTCGGAAGATCCGCTCGGCAACTATCGCATCAACGTCATCGTCCGTCACGAGCCGGACAGTGGGGCACCCGTGGTCGAGGAGGACAACCCGACCTACTACAACCTCATCGGCCGCATCGAGCACCGTGTCCAGTACGGCGCGATGTATGCCGATTTCAGCCATATCACCGCGGGCGCCGTACACCAGGCCAACGGCGGATACCTGATTCTGGACGCCGATGACCTGCTCCGACAGCCGCTCGCATGGGTCGCCCTCAAGAACACCCTACACACGCAAGCGATCAGGCTGGAGGACATCGTCGAGTACACCAGCCCGATCGCGACCACGACCCTCAAACCGCAGCCGATCCCCCTCAAGCTGCGAGTGATCCTGATCGGCGACCCGTACACCTATCAATTGCTCTACGCCTACGACGACGATTTCCGCGAGCTCTTCAAGGTGAAGGCCGACTTCAGCCCGTACATGGAGCGCGACCTGGGTGCCGAGCGGGGTTACGGCTCGTTCGTCGCCGCACGCTGTGAAGAGGAATCGCTGCCTGCCTTCGAAGCCGGAGCGGTGGCCCGCGTGGTGGAATTCGGGTCACGCCTCGCCCAGCACCAGGAGCGGCTCACCACCCAGTTCGGGTCGATCGGCGATCTCGTTCGTGAGGCTGGGTTCTTCGCCAAGGCCAACGATCGAGGAACCGTCACGGAGGACGACGTGCGGCGCGCCATTCAGGAGCGTATTGAGCGGGTCAACAGGCCAGAGCGGGAGCTGCTCAATCTGATCGAGGAAGACACCCTCGCGGTTGAACCGACGGGCGAGAGAGTCGGCCAGCTCTACGGGCTCGCCGTGCTCTCGGCGGCCGAGCACGCGTTCGCCCGGCCCATCAAGGTGGAAGCCAGCGCGTTCATGGGCACGAGCGGGGTGGTCGACATCGAACGCGAGGTGCGTTTGGGGGGACCGCTTCACAACAAGGGCGTGCTGGTTCTGGCCGGTTATCTCGGTGATCTCTTCGCACAGGACCACCCGCTCATCATGTCGGCCAGCCTGTCATTCGATCAGCTTTACGAAGAGGTCGAAGGCGACAGCGCCTCGGCGGCGGAGCTCTACGCGCTCGTTTCGGCCATCGCCGAAGTGCCGCTCCGCCAGGGTGTGGCCATCACCGGAGCGCTCAATCAGAAGGGCGACATTCAACCCATCGGTGGTGTGACCACCAAGATCGAGGGCTTCTACCGGGCCTGCAAACGGCGAGGCCTGAGCGGAGAACAGGGCGTGATCATCCCGGCCCGGAACCTGGCGAACCTGGTGCTCAACGACGAGGTCGTCGACGCCGTCCGTGAGGGCCACTTCCACATCTGGCCCATCCGCCAGGTAGAGGAAGGCTGGGAGATCTTCTCGGGCCTGGCCGCGGGTGAGCGCGATGCCAACGGCCGCTTCCCGGAGGGCTCCGTTTACGGCAAAGCCGCCGCGCGTCTCTGGGACTGGGCTAGTGGCTGGCGCGATTTCGGCAAGCCGCAGCGCGAGGGGCGTCGACCGGAACAGGAGATCAGCACGCCGGAGGAGGAGCCGGCAGGCCGGAAGGAGAAAGAGACTGCGGAGGGTTAGAGCGTGGAGTCCAGAAGGCAGAAGTCAGACCGGGGCGCCGACGCCGAGCACCCCGCCCGGCGGATCGAAGAGCTGAGAGAGGCGATCCGCCGCCATGACCACCTGTACCACGTTCTCGACCGGCCGCAGATCTCCGACGCTGAATACGATCGACTCTACCGCGAGCTGAAGGAGCTCGAGCAGGAAGCCCCCCAACTCGTCACTGCGGATTCGCCCACCCAGCGTGTCTCCGGGCAACCGCGACCCGGCTTCAGCGAAGCCGAGCATGCGGCGCCGATGCTCAGCCTCGACTCGAGCGACAGCGAAGACGGCGTCCGCCGTTTCGACTCACGTCTTCGCTCGACCCTGGGCGACGGCGCGGTCGACTATGTCGTAGAGCCGAAGCTCGATGGCCTGTCCGTGGAGCTGGTCTACGAGGACGGCATACTGCTCAGGGCCGCCACCCGCGGCGACGGCCGGATCGGCGAGGACGTGACCGCCAACGTTCGAACGATCGGCTCAGTTCCGCTGAGATTGCGAACCGAGAAGCGTGACGCGCCCAGCCTGCTGTCGCTGCGCGGCGAGGCCATCATGTTGATCGAGGAGTTCGAGCGGCTCAACGCCCGGCTCACCCAAGAAAACCGGCCCGTGTTTGCGAACCCGCGCAACGCCTCAGCGGGCTCTCTCCGCCAGCTGGATCCTGGCGTGACCGCCCAGCGACCACTCGCCGTCTACGCGTACGAAGTCATGGCCATCGCGGGCTCTGCATTCGAAACGCAGTGGGCTGTCCTCGAGGCACTGAAAGATTGGGGCTTCAAGGTCAGCCGACACGTTCGCAGGGCGGCGAGCGTCGATGAGATTATCGCGCAACACCACGACTTGGAGAGCCAAAGAGACGACCTGGAGTACGAGATCGACGGCGTCGTCATCAAGCTGGACGACCTGGCCGACCGTGAAGAGCTCGGCGCCACCGCCCACCACCCGCGCTGGGCGTTCGCCTACAAGTTCGAGCCGCGACGCGAGGTCTCCGAGATCTTCGATATCGTCGTCCAGGTCGGCCGCACCGGTAAGCTGACTCCCGTGGCCATGCTCAGACCCGTCGACGTCGGTGGCGTCACGGTCTCCCGCGCCTCCTTACACAACCGCGAGGAGATCGCGCGCAAGGATGTGCGCAAGGGCGACAAGGTCCGCATTCAGCGGGCCGGAGATGTGATCCCTCAAGTGCTGGAGCGCATTCACGTGCCGGGCAAGAAGCGGGCTGGGGCCTTCAAGATGCCATCGCGTTGTCCGGTCTGCCGCACCCCGGTGGCCCGCGTCGGCCCTCTCGATTTCTGCACCAACGGTCTGGCCTGCCCCGCCCAACTCAAGGGTCGCATCGGGCACTTCGTCTCACGGAACGCACTCGACATCCGCGGCCTCGGCGAGCGGACGGTCGAGCAGCTGCTGGACGCGGGTCTGGTGGCGAGTGTCGTCGACCTCTTCTCTCTCGAGCGCGAGGACCTCCTCGAGCTCGAGGGGTTCGCCGAACTGTCCGCCAGCAACCTCTTGGAGTCGATCGAGAACGCCAAGCACGTCACGCTGGACCGCTTCCTCTACGCCCTCGGCATCCCGGAGGTGGGCACGCAGACCGCCCGCGACCTATCGCAGCATTTTCGTACCCTGGATGCCGTGCTGTCTGCGTCACGCGAAGACTTCGAGGCGGTACCCGGGATTGGGCCCATCGTGGCCGAGGCCGCGTACGACTTCCTTCAGAGCCCCGGCACGCGGAAGGTGCTCGCCGGCCTCGAGCAGCGCGGCCTCGAGCTCGAAGAAGCCGAAGCGCCCAGCGACGCTGGCTTCGCCGGCTTAACCTTCGTATTCACCGGCGGCCTAGAGTCCATTACCCGCGACCAGGCGCAATCCATCGTTCGCTCGCTCGGCGGCCGCTCCGCCTCCAGCGTCAGCGCCAAGACCGACTATGTCGTGGCGGGTAGCGACCCGGGCGCCAAGTACGACCGCGCCGTCGAGCTCGGAGTCAAGATCCTCTCCGAAGAGGAATTCTTGAAAATGATCCCGAAGGGAGTGCGCTGACGTGGAAAACATCGATTACGCCCACGTCTTCGAGGAAATCGCCGACCTGCTCGATATCCAGGGCGCCAATCCTTTCAGGGTCAGAGCCTATAGAAACGGCGCTCGCACCATCGAAACCCTCGCTCAGCCCATCGAGTCGATGCTCGCAGATGAGAACGCCCGGCTGGAAGACTTGCCTGGCATCGGCAAAGACCTCGCGGCGAAGATCCGAGAACTGCACCAGACCGGAGAGCTCGAGTCGCTCAAGGAGCTGCGACAGGAAGTACCGGCCTCGCTCATCGAGATCATGCACATTCCAGGATTGGGTCCCAAACGCGCGCGCCTGCTCTGGGAGGGCCTCGAGCTCTCCTCCGTGGACGAGCTCGAGGAAGCGGCCAAGGACGGCTCGCTCGAAGCGCTGCCGGGTTTCGGCAAAACGCTCCAGGAGCGGATCCTCAAAGGCATCGCCGAGCTAAAGGCGCGCGCCGGTAGATTCAAGCGGCGCCGGTAGATTCAAGCTCTCGGACGCCGACATCTACGTCCCGCCGCTCCTCGCCTACCTGAAAGATTCGGCTGGCTGGGTCGATCTCGAGGTGGCCGGTAGCTACCGTCGTCGCTGCGAGACGGTGGGCGACATCGACATCCTGGCGACGACCGATGAAGGCTCACCGATCATGGACCACTTCGTCGCCTACCGCGATGTGCAGGAGGTCCTGGTGAAGGGGCCGACCAAGAGCTCGATACGGCTGAAGGGCGGCCTGCAGGTCGATCTCCGACTGGTCCAGCGTGAAAGCTACGGCGCGGCCATGGTGTATTTCACCGGCTCCAAGGCACACAACATCGTGATCCGCGGCATCAGCCGTGAGCGTGGCCTGAAGATCAACGAATACGGCGTCTTCCGGGGGACCGAGCTCATATGCGGCGCGACGGAGGAGGAAGTCTACCGCGCCATAGACCTCGCCTTTATTCCTCCCGAGCTGCGCGAGGCGCGAGGCGAAGTGGAGGCCGCGCAGCAAGGCGGTCTGCCGCAGGTGCTGGAGCTGAAGCACCTGCGTGGCGATCTGCAGATGCACACCCAGTACAGCGACGGCAAGAACACCGTTCAGGAGATGGTCGACGCCTGCCGGGAGCGGAGATACAAGTACATGGCCATCACCGATCACAGTCCCGCCCTGGCGATGGCCGGTGTCCAGCTGGAGGATTTCCGCAAGCAGTACGCGGAGATCGATGCGATCCAGAAGAAGCGAAGCGACATCAGGATTTTGAAATCGGCGGAAGTCGACATAATGGACGACGGCTCGCTGGCGCTGCCGGATGACCTGCTCGCAGAGATGGACGTGGTGGTCATATCTGTGCACTCGAAATTCAACATGTCCCGCCGAGACATGACACGCCGCATCACCACCGCCATGCAACACCCCGGCGCCAATATCCTCGCGCACCCGACCGGCCGCCTGATCAACCGGCGAGAACCCTATCCCCTAGATGTCGAAGAACTGGTGAAAGTCGCGAGCGATTACGGCATCCTGCTAGAGCTCAACGCACAACCGGATCGCCTCGACCTCAGAGATTTCCACTTGCAGATGGCCCGAGAAGCCGGCGTGAAGATCGTCATCAGCACCGACGCGCACCGCGCCGCCGAGCTGGACTACATGACGTACGGTGTGGATCAGGCCCGTCGCGGTTGGCTGGAGAGAGGCGATGTGGCGAATACGCTGCCCTTAGCTAAGTTCCTGAAGCTGCTAGAAAAGTGAGGTGATTGCCATGTCCGTCGCGCCCGAGGTCAAGAAGCTCCTCAAAGAGGAAGGCATCAAGCACGAAGTCATCAAACACCCAACCGCCTACACCGCAGCCGAAGAGGCTGCGGTCTCTCACATCTCCGGGTACGAGTGGGCCAAGACCGTCATCTTCTTCACGAAAGACGAAGAGCCGATCATGGCCGTGCTCCCCGCCTCCTATCACGTCAACCCTGGCAAGCTCGAGGGTCTCGTCGGCTCCGGCAAGCTGCGGCTGGCCGAAGAGTCGGAGTTTTCTGGCTTGTACCCGAACTGCGAGCCCGGTGCCATGCCCCCGTTCGGGAACATCTACGGACAGCGAGTCTTCGTGGACACGCGGCTGGCCGAAGATGAGAGGATCGTTTTCAACGCAGGGAACCACCAGGAAGCCGTGCGACTCGCTTACTCCGATTTCGAGCGGCTAGCCAATCCAGTGATCGGCACCTTCGGGGAGCCCTAGGATAACGACTCGATTCGAGCCGTCGATGCGCGAAGGCGCCGCGCCGACCGTTCGGCCGGCGACGGCGCCCCCTCTGCGCTCGCGCTACGGACTCTAGCGCGCCTCTTCCTTCTTGGGCGCCTCCACCTGCGCCCGATCGCTCTCTCCCGAACCGACCGTCGGTTCCTCGTCAGGAGCCGTTAGCGACTTCTTGAACTCGCGAATCCCCTTCCCCAGCGATTGACCGATCTCCGGCAAACGGCGAGCGCCGAACAGCAGCAGCAGGAGAAAGGCGATCAGTATGCCCTCGGTCCAGCCGATGTTGCCCACGCCGAAGAGGGAAGCCAACCCCAAGCCCGATGCCGATTCCAGAATGCCCATGTTCTACTGCTCCAATCGTCTAGCCCGTTTTCTTCCCCTAGTCTAACCTACCGCCCGCACGGCACTTCGGAAAGGGATGCACCGACCCGCACCTAGCCCCCTTCGTACACCACCCTCCAGATACGTCCACCGTAGTCGTCGCTGACATACAGAGCTCCGTCGGGACCGACCAGCGGCTGAACCGGCCGACCCAGTACCCAGCGCCCCTCGCCCACCCAACCGGTCAAGAAATCCGAGACGGCCACCGGGCGACCGGCCTCGACCTTCAGCCGCACTACCTTGTACCCCACCTGTACCGAGCGATTCCACGAGCCGTGTAGCGCCACAAAAACATCGCCTCGATAGTCGGCCGGAAACATCTCGCCGTCATAGAAGGTGACACCGAGAGGAGAGGAATGCGCCTGGAATGTGAGAATCGGAGGCTCGGTCGTATCACATCTCGACTGATTCGCGTACTCGGGATTCGGCACACGAGCACCGTAACAGTACGGCCAACCGTAATGACCTCCGCGCCGGATCACGTTCAATTCGTCCGGCGGCAGATCGTCACCCAGCCAATTTCGGCCCGGCTCCGTTGCCCACAGTTCGCCGGATAACGGGTTGATGGCCAGGCTCGACGCGTTCTGTAGGCCCGAGGCCCAGACCTGTTCGCCGGAGCCGTCCATGTTGTAACGCAGGATTTTCGCCCGGCGCCCGTCGTCTTCGATGCAGAGGTTGCAGGACGAGCCGATCGAGAGAAAGAACCCGCGGCCAGCGGGATCGATCAACAGTGCGTGACGCGAATGACCACTGTCGGGGAGGCTGTCGACGACGACCGTGATGTCGAAGCGAGGGCCGGAATCCAAGGGGACTGCGACGCGAATGACGCGGACGCTTTCCGCTACCCACAAATCGCCTGCGTGCCAGGCGATTCCGGCCGGTCTGTCCAGACCCTCGAGTACGCTCGCGATCGTGTCGGCACGACCATCCCCATCAACATCCGACAGCCTCAGCACTCGCCCGGTGCCGCTCTCCGTCACATACAGCCAGCCGTCCGGTCCGAACGCCATGCGCCGCGGTGAGCTCAAGCTCTCCGCGAACACGTCGACCCTGAAGCCCACCGGCGCGTTCACCATTGCGACATGATCTTGGGCGAGCAAGGTCGAACCGACGCTCGGGTCGAAAAGAGGCCAGGCGGTCAGAATCAGCCACGGTATGAACATGCGAGAGCACTCGCGCCACGACATCGATGGACTCCAAGAACGAGAAGCGCGGACCACGGCGGGCACTGCGACCGAGAAATCGCGGCTCAACCTACAGGGTGGGTGGGACGTCGTGCAAGACGATCTTGGGATCGAGACCCCACTGCCGCCAACCCGCTTTGAGCACCTCAAGATAGGCCGCCGATGGATCGACACGCTCGAAATCCCTCACCTTGACCAGCATACCGACTCGCAGTCGTTCCCCGTCGCCCGTTTCCACACCGGTAACGGCCCACGCGTAGCCATCGTCCGCGCCGGAGTTCTCGATCGCCGCCCGGCCCGTCTCATCGATCTCATAAACGCCGCCCCAGAGGTACGAGGCCGGTGCCAGGCCAATCGTCGCGGTGCCCCCGCCCCACCGCTGGGAATGGCCCGTGTAGCAGAGGGCGTGATGTGGGATTCGGCCCGTGCTCGCCGGCCGGGCCGTTGAGCTGAGCTCCGCGATCCGATCACGGTTCAGGAGCGAGCCGTACGCGAAGTAATACATCGATAGCTACCGTCGGTAGACGTTAAAGGAGGGCGCGCTAATGCTCGCGCCTGACCTCACCGACCAAGAAACACAGCTCCTGGTCGCTGAGTTCCGACAGCCCACCCGCCGAGGCCTCGGCCCGCAGCAGCAGCCCGGGCTCGTCGAGGGACTCGAAAACGACATCGATGCGGTGCAGCGTCGGCCTTCCGGCGGTGAGCACCTTCCACCGCGTGCCGTCCGAGCACTCGAATGTCCGCTCTTCCATATCTCGCGCCTCACCACCTCACCTTGCTTCGTTAGAGGGCCGTCGACAACGTGTCTCGTGAGTCCTTACCCGGCGGGAAGGCGTTAACGCCCCGGCGGCACAGCTGGCGGTAAGATCGGCACTTGTTGTACAGTGTCCATCGCCAGGAACATCTGCAGCTCGAGTTCTTCCAGACGATCGAGCTCTGTCTTTCGCTCCGGCGCCAATACTCGCATCCGCTCGTATAAATCGGCCTGGAGGCGAAGATAGCGGCGCCGGAATTGCAAGCCCTGAAACTCCACCTTGCGGACCCGCCTCATCTCGCTCTCGATGTTCTCGAGATTGTATATCAGTTCCGTTTCTTGTTCCCGGGTCAGACGCTCGCCGCCCGGTAACATTGACTGTGTCACCAAGCTGTCGATCTGATTGCGACGCTCCAGCAGTTGGCGGTGGAACTCCGACTTGGTTACGATCGCTTCGTCTACATCGGCGAGCAGCCGAGTCCATTGAGCCGAGATCTCTGGGTCCGCCAGCGCTTCCATTTGCAGCCGCGACAAAGACTCCGCGAGTTGCTGGTATTCCTGGCTCGACGACCCCTGCGCAGCAGCCGCTCTCGCGGCGGCACCCTGTTCAGCCGCGACGGCGGCCAGGCTGTCCGGAATGTCGCGCTGGGACCAACCGACATTCTCCGACCTGCCACAGCCGAGCGCGGCCCAGCCGGCCGAGACCGCCAACATCGAGCCAATCACCGCCTTCCTTAGCCGTTCGTGCACCCAGCGCGTCCTTTCCACTTGCTGATTGGCCAACGGTGACCTATTGGATCGTTGAGGAAGCGTGAAGCTAGCGTGCGGAGGCCCGACGGCGCAAACGGCCGACGCGCATCTCAAGACGGAGGGTGTAATGAGCCAGTCCGGTGACATTGCGATCGAGGATTTCGAGCGCGCAGGCGCGCGCGCCGTGGACTGGATCGCCCGGTACTTCCGTGAGCCGGAGAGCTACCCCGTCCTGTCGCGGGTCGGGCCCGGCGATGTGAAGGCGGCGCTACCCGAGGCCGCGCCGAGGGCCGGCGAAGAAATCGACGACATCCTCGACGACTTCGAAAAGATCATCATCCCCGGCATCACACATTGGAACCACCCGGCGTTCTTCGCTTACTTCAGCATCAGCGGCTCGGCGCCGGGAGTGTTGGGCGAGCTACTATCGGCAGCGCTCAACGTGAACGGTATGCTCTGGCAGACATCGCCGGCCGCCACGGAGCTCGAGGAAGTCGTCGTTGACTGGCTTCGAAAACTCCTGGGCCTACCCGAAGGATTCGACGGCGTGATCATGGACACCGCATCGGTGTCCACACTATGCGCCATCACCGCGGCGCGACATGCCCTCGACGACCTCGATATTCGCGAGCAGGGTATGGCCGGCCGCCACGACCTCCCGCGCCTTACCCTCTATACCTCCGAGCACGCCCATTCCTCCGTCGAAAAGGCGGCCATCGTGCTTGGCCTCGGCAAAGCGTCGGTCCGCAAGATCCCTGTAGACGACGCGTTTCGCATGCGAGTGGGCGACCTGGAGGCGGCAATCGCCGCGGATCGTACCGAGGGTCACCGGCCATTCTGTGTCGTCGCGACCGTCGGAACGACCTCCACCACCAGTGTCGATCCCGTCCCCGCAATCGCTCAACTCTGCGAGCGGGAAGCGCTCTGGCTACATGTCGATGCCGCCTACGGCGGCTGCGCCGCGGCCGCGCCGGAGTACCGCCACGTGCTCGACGGCTGTGACACGGCGCATTCGGTCGTGGTCAACCCGCACAAGTGGCTCTTCACACCCATCGATTGCAGCGTGCTCTTCACTCGTCACCCGAACACACTGACGGGCGCGTTCAGCCTGGTGCCGGAGTACCTGCGCACGAACGTGGAGGGCGATGTAAGGAACTACATGGACTGGGGCGTGTCTCTGGGCCGTCGCTTCAGGGCCCTCAAACTTTGGATGGTGCTGCGGAGCTTCGGAGCCCGAGCCATCGGCGAGCGCATCGCCGAGCACAACCGACTCGCGCAGACGTTCGCGTGCTGGGTGGACGATCACGCCGGATTCGAGAGGTTGGCCCCAACGCCGATGAGTGTGGTTTGCTTTCGCGCGCGGCCGCCCGACTGGGACTACGAGGGCGAGGGCGAAACCGACACCGCGCTCAACCGTCTAAACGAAGAATTGCTGCATCGCTTGAACGCGACCGGAGAGATCTATCTCTCACACACGAATTTACGCGGGCAATACACTCTGAGGCTCGCTATCGGAAACATACGCACGACGTCCAAGCACGTTGAACGTGCCTGGGAACTGATCCAGCGCGAGGCTGCCGCTCTGAACAGCGGACCCACCGCCTAACGGAAGCTCGTCCTCAACGACTGCCGCGGTAGGGTTCCTCAGCCGTGCCCTGGGCCTGCGCCCGCAACCAATCCAGGTAACCCTTGGGCAGACCGTGAGCGGCCGCGCCGTTCAGCAGCCGCCGGAAGTACGCTTCATCGGGCTGGCCTTCGGCGACGATCCACTTGGGTTGGGCGATATAGACGAGGGCGGCCTGGCGAGCTCGTCGTCCCATGGGTTCTACCCAAAGCGTTTCGCGTCGGTAGTGCTCCGGCGCCTGCTCGAACTCGTCCAGCGAAACCAGCGCCTCCCGAGGAATCCGGTAGACGACCCCACAAGTTCGACACCGCTCGCCTTCGGCCAGATTCGCGAACACACTCGCTCCCGCGTCCCCCTCACCGCCCTTGTTGAAGGCGAGCCGCCACCCGCGAACCTCTGCCGGCCAGCCCGGAGCGAGCTCGACACCGAGAAGCTCGGCCAGAAAGTCGGCGTCCATGTTGCAGCCGTACGCGAAATACAGGAGGCCCGGTCGCAGCGTCAATGTCTCACCTTACCGGCCGGCGCCGTCCGCTGGAACGACCCGAAACACCTGGTCGTCCCCTTCGCGCGCGTGCCCGCGGCCGTCCCGGTTGCTGGTTCCGAAGTACAGATGACCGTCCGCGCCACGCGCCAGGGCGCGAATACGGCCGTAGACATCCGGCCAGAGTCTTTCCAGCGCCGCCGCCGTGACTCCGTCGTCCGAGAGGACCACGCGATGGAGGTGCTCTCCCCGCAGAGTGGCAAAGAAGAGGTTCCCCTGCCACGAGACTATAGGGCCGTCGTAGAACATGGCATTGGCCGGCGCCAGAGCCGGAGAATACTCCAGCAGCGGATCGACGTATCGCGAATCACCCGCGGCGCCCAGCACTCTCGGCCAGCCGTAGTTCGCGCCCGGCTCGATCACGTTCACCTCATCCCGGTCGAAGCGAGCCCATTCACCGGTCGGGCCATGCATCGTCGCGAACATCCGGCGCGTGACTGGATCCCAGTCGAAACCCTGGACATTCCGGAGTCCGGAAGCGAAGACGGGCGACTCGGGTTGCGGATTGTCGGCGGGGATGCCGCCCTCCGGCGTCAATCGCAGGATCTTGCCGCCCAGCGATTCGGGGTCTTGGGCAAGCTCCGGTCGTGTCGCATCGCCCGTGCCGACGTACAGCATCCCGTCCGGCCCGAAGGCGAGCGCGCCGCCACAGTGCCGGTTCGCCGCGGGAATTCGGTCGAGCATGATGACTTCTTCGCCGGCGCGACCGTTGACGTCCTGGAAGCGGCTGACCCGCCCGTAGGTATCGCCGGCTTCATTTCGGTATGTGTACATGACGAAAACGTACCGAGAGCTGCTGAACTCCGGGTGCAGCGCTAAACCGAGGAGGCCCGCTTCGCCGCGAGCCCAGACGTCCAGCTCGGCCCAAGGCGGCTCCAGCAAACCCCCACTCGGCTCGATCACCCGAACTCGCCCCGGCCGCTCGCTGACGAAGATCCGGCCGTCCGGCGCGATATCGAGCCCCCAGACGACCTCGAGCCCCCCGGCGACGGCCTCGACCTTGGCTTCCTCGACCCCCATTCTCGGCCTCTGCGGCGGCATGGCAGGCGGATCCGCTACGCGCGGGGCTGCACCCCAACAGCCGGAGATCGCGGCGGCTGCGACGATGACGATCGCTCGCCTTCCGTGAGGCAAATCCAACGAGTTATTATTGTAAGCCATGGACACTTTCGCTCCTCGCCCCGGCGGCTTCGGCTCTCTGGCCTTGCCTGATGCACAAACGGAACTGCGCTGGCAGGACTCGGAGCTCTGGCCGGTTCGCCGACCGTACCCTATCGACATCCCCTGTCCGGTCTGCGGGGCCTTCGCGCGCTGTGATTT
>JBDHAI010000103.1:0-8373 GCA_039588155.1 Gemmatimonadota bacterium
GGTAGCGATCTTCATCGCGCTGCTGGCTCGCGGTTTCGCTGCCGACGCACCCCGCGACCAGAACGGCCAGTAGCGCAACCAAGACCGCTCTTAATCGCTGTTTTTTGCGCATGCCTCTAATTCGCTGGTCACAAGTTCGGCTAGTTGGTCGATTCCGACCACGCGTTCATCCCCCGTCGACATGTTTCGGACACGGGCTTCTCCTGCCGCGACCTCCTGGGGACCGCAGATCACAGCGCAGCTCGCGCCCAGCTGATCTGCGCTCTTCAGCTGGTTGCCGAGGCGACGATCACGTAGCTCGAATACGGTCGCGATACCGGCAGCCCTCAACGTCTGAGTCGCGCGCAGAGCCTGTTGCCGGCCCTCCGAACCCAGCCAAGCCACGAAGCAGTCGACGGATGCGGAGGGCGCCGGCAGCAGTCCGTGATCGCGCAGAAGCTCGGTCAGTACGACATCTCCCATCCCGAATCCGAGCGCGGGCAAGTCTACCCCGGCGATGACCTGCAGTAGATCGTCGTAGCGGCCGCCGCCGCAGATCGCCCGCAGTTCACGGCGCGCGTCCCAGAGCTCGAAGACAATGCCTGTGTAGTAGGCTAAGCCTCGCACCACGGAGAGATCGATATCTGTGAATTCCGCGACACCAAGATCCTCCAAGTGCTCGAGGTACTTAGAGAGCTCGGAGACGCGCTCTGCAACGCTCGCCACGTTTCCGAATTCCGCCTCGAGTTCGTCGATGCCTCGAAGTTGCGTGGCCGCGAAAATCCCGCCGATCTCAGCGGATTCCAGCCCGAGGTCGGCAAGTCGGCGCTCGAGACGATCCCGCGGCTCTCGCTCGAGCCTGTCGACGACCTGGTACACCGCTTCGAGCTGTCCTTCAGCCACACCCAGGTGCAGGAAGATGGCGGCCAGCACACGCCGATCCGATACCCGGGCTCGGACCTGGGTCGCATCGAGACCCGTGGCGCGCACGACGTCCAGAGCTGCGGCCAACAACTCCGCGTCCGCGAGCACGTCGGACTCGCCGAGGATATCCATATTCAGCTGAAAGTGCTCCCGTAGACGGCCTCGCTGCTTCCGCTCGTATCGAAAGAGCTGTGGCGTCGAGTACCAACGTACTGGCTTGCGTAGCGACCGCGCGCGACCGCCGACCATTCGGGCAAGGGTAGGCGTCATCTCAGGCCGTAGTGCCACACGCCGACCGCCCTTGTCCTCGAACTCATAGAGCTGGTGGACGATCTCGTCCCCGGACTTGCGCGTATAGATCTCCAGCGGCTCGAGGGGAGGACCGTCGTACTCCTCGAACCCATACCGACGCGCGACCTCCCGCCAGACGCCCATCAGGTAGGCACGCGTGGAGAGCTCTTCGGGATAGAAGTCCCTAAATCCAGGTAGACCCTTTAGTTCCACGATCGCGAATCTACTTGACGCTTCGAGTACAGCAACCCGACCGGGATTTCCAGAATCTTCATCGCGTCACCCACAGTGTGGTTCGAACCGGTGACGACGATTGTCCGTGCAACCTGCTCGGCGCGTTCCAGCGCTGCACCGAAATCTTCGATCACCTCTACCGGGTAGCTGGAAATCGTGGCTGCCACAGCTTCTGCATCCCAGCGTCGCTCCGCCGGCGAGCTCGGCGCCACGGTGAAGATGGAGACATCGGCCAGGGCCAATAACGGCGGCAGCATTTCAGGCCACGGCTTATCTCCCATGATGGCTATCACCGCCGCGACCGGCCCCTGAAAGTCGAGGCTCGTGAGACTCTGAGCCAAGGCCTCGACCGCCGCCGGGTTGTGTGCGGCATCCAGGACCCAGGTTCGCTCTTTCCGCTCCTCGATCTGCAACCGCCCGGGCCAGCGAGCCGAGGCGATCCCGTCTCCGATATCCGCTTCCGAGGGTCGGATGCGTTCGGGCATGCTTTGGACGACGAGTGCAGCCAAACCCGCGTTCCAAGCCTGGTGTGCTCCTAGAAGGTGCGTGCGCAACTCCATCGCAGTCCTCTGGCCGGGTCCTAGATACTCCAGTTCGGTCAGCTCGCGTCCGATGCGGATGCGGCGGACACCGGCATCGTAGCCGAGCTGGAGCAAAGGTGCACCCGCCACCTCGGCGGTCCGACGCACGATGCGTCCGGCCTCCGGCCCAAGCCGCCCCAACACCAGCGGAATGCCCGGCTTGGCTATCCCGGCCTTTTCGCCGGCAATCGCGGCCAGCGTGTGACCCAGATAGTCCGCGTGATCCCACGCTACGCTCGTGATCGCCGACACCTCGGGCAACAACACGTTGGTGGCATCCAGGCGGCCACCGAGCCCCACTTCTGCAACGACCAAATCGACGTCACACTCCGCAAAACATAGAAAGGCAAGCGCCGTGGTGGCCTCGAAGAACGTGGCGCCCGAGTCCAGCGCCACTCGTCGCAATCGTCGCGCTCCGCTCGCCAGCAGCTGGTCGCTGACAGGCTGGCCCGCGACCCGGATCCGTTCGGCAAAATCGACGAGATGGGGCGACGTGTAGAGGCCGACTTTCCGACCCGAGCGCTCCAGGACGCACGCCACCATCGCCGCCACCGAACCCTTGCCGTTCGTGCCACCGATTTGTACGGAGCGAAACGCCATATGCGGACAACCCACGCTGTGCAGCATGGAGCGTACGCGCCGCAGGCCCCAGCGAATCTCTCCCGTCGGCTGGAGCCCGAGCAGCGCTTCCAACGAACCCGAGGTGTCCACGGGTTAGTCGACGACGCCGCCGCGCTCTGTCGCGCGGGTAGGCCCTACCGTGATGTACATGGCGAGTAATAATAAGGCAGAGTGCTCTACTGGGTAGGGTTCGTTCAGTTGTGGTGGGCTTTGACGTCGGTTGAGGGTCAGCGGCTAGCGATCGGTCATATGGCTCAGCAAGCGCGAGACCGTCGCCTTGAGCTCGGGTCTCGAGACGATCATGTCGATCATTCCATGCTCCAACAAGAACTCCGAGCGCTGGAAGCCCTCGGGCAGCTCCTGCCCGATCGTCTGCTCGATCACTCTCGGGCCGGCAAAGCCGACGAGCGCGCCGGGTTCCGCGATGTTGACGTCGCCGAGCATCGCAAACGACGCGGTCACACCTCCCGTCGTGGGGTGCGTCAAGATGGAGATGTAGGGTAGCCGCGCCTTATGCAATCGACCCAGCGCGGCCGACGTCTTCGCCATCTGCATGAGAGACAGTACACCTTCCATCATGCGGGCACCTCCCGACGCCGATACGATGATGAGAGGCTGCTCGTCGTCCACCGCTCGCTCCGCCACCCGCGCGATCTTCTCACCCACCACCGATCCCATTGACCCGCCGATGAATCCGAAGTCCATAACGCCGAATTTCACCGAGCGCCCCTCGAGATGCCCCTGCCCAGTGAGCACAGCATCCTTCGTTACACCTTTCTTCAGCGCACGCTCGTACCGCTCCGCGTATGCGGTCGGTCCCACAAAACCGAGCGGATCCACTGAACGAAGATCGGCGTCGTACTCGTCCTCTAGCGCGTCATCGAGAAGCAGCCGGCTGTAATCGACCGCCGCAATCCGGAAATGATACCCACAGCTCAGACAAACGTGAAAATTGTCCGCGAGCTTCTCACGATAAACGATCTCACCGCAGCCCTCGCACTTGGCCCAGACATCCGCGGGCACCTCGCGCTTCTGTCCGACCAGCCTCTTCTTTTCTTTGCGAAACCACGCCATCTAGAGCCCAGCCTTCACGCAGTCTCCTCCGATCGATGCCGCCGCCATCGACGTCCTGGCGAGAAAAGATCGGCGAGAGCAGAGGTTACCGCAACTGTCGATCGTATTCCAGGCTACAAACGCCCTAGCCCCCGGAGCGGCGTTCCGACGCCATTCGCTGGATGATCGCCAGAGACACGAACGAAATCAGCAGGAAACTGCCGCCGTAGCTCAGGAACGGTAGCGGTAGGCCGGTGATGGGGAGCAGGCCGACGGTCATACCGACGTTGGCCACGAGGTGAGCGAGCCAGAATGCGAAGATCCCAAAGGCAACGGTCGAAGTGAACCTGTCTTCCGTGCGTTCGGCGATGAGGACGATGCGCCAGAGAATAACCGCGAAGGCGAGCAGCACGAGCACGATGCCGAGGAATCCGAATTCTTCTCCCACGACGGCGAAGATGAAGTCGGTGTGCTGCTCGGGCAAGAACGCCAGGCGTTTTTGGGTACCGAGCGTGAAGCCTTTGCCCGTCCACCCGCCGGACCCGATCGCGACCTGCGACTGGATCAGGTGCCAGCCGGCACCGCGCGGGTCGGCCTCAGGCTGCAAGAAGGCGAGTATTCGGACTTGCTGATAGGTGGCGAGGCTGCGCCAAACTGGAAGGACAACGACCCCCATGGCGACGTTGGCCAGAACTACAGCAATCGATTCGGACAGGTAGCTTCGGGTTCTGTAAAGGAAGGCGACGATCAACAGAAGCCACACGCCCCAGAGGGGCGTGGAAAACGCCAGCGCCAGACTGACGATCGGGCTGACGACGAGTAAGAGCTTGGCCATCGACAGGCCCGACCAGTAGAGTGCGGCGATGAGTATAGCGATGAAGACCGCCGCCGTTCCCAAGTCGGGCTCGGCCATGATAAGCAAGAATGGAACGGAAGCAACGACTACGAACGGCCAGAGCTCCCAAAGACTGTCGGCGGAGCGCTCGCGGGCGGCGACGAGTCGAGCGAGCACGAGGATCGTCGCGAGCTTGGCGAACTCCGAGGGCTGGAAGCCGATCGCCCCGAAGCGAAGCCAGCTCCGCGGTCCGTCGCCGCTCCCGACGGCGAGCACCAGAAGCAGGCCGAGAATAGCCAGCACGTAGGCGCTCGGTGTGACCCATTCCAGCCAGCGGATCTCGATACGGAGAGCGAGCGCGAAGGCGACGATGGAGATGACGAGCCAGGTCGCTTGCTTCATCCAGATTCCGGTCACCTGCGAGGGGATCTCCATCTCCCCGGCCGAGTAGATCATCGCCACACCGAAGAGCGACAGACCCAGGACGAGAGCGAATATGACCGGATCTCCAATGTTGAAGTGGACCTTCTCCTTCATCGACCCGCCGCCTCCGCTGTAAGGCCTTCGACAGACTGCCTCTCGAGGTAGAAGTCGATCAGTCTGGAAACGATCGGAGCTGCGGCGGAAGAGCCGTGTCCGCCGTTCTCTACGATCATCGCGATCACGATCCTCGGGTCCTCCGCCGGCGCGAACCCGACGAACCACGCGTGGTCGTCACCGTGAGGGTTCTGTGACGTTCCTGTCTTGCCGGCCAGTGTCCAGCGACGCAGGCGTGAGCCACGGGCGGTGCCGGTCTCGGAGTTCACCACGTCCACGAGCGCGGATCGCAACACCGCGAGCTGTTCATCGCTCAAGGGTAGTTCGAATCCCGGTTCGCTGACCGGCCCGTCGCGGCTGACTCGCGGCACCGGCAGCGTTCCATCCGCGGCGAGTGCCGAGAAGTACTGTGCCATCTTGAGCGGGCTCTGAACGTTCTCGCCCTGCCCGATGGCCAGGTTCAGAACGACCGAGTTGGTCCAACCGCGACGGCCGTAGCGCCGTGTGTACCACGCCGTGTCCGGCGGAAAAATGCCGCTCAACTCGGAAGGGAGATCGATGCCGGTGGGTGTGCCGAAGCCGAAGTTGGGAACTTCTTCGAGCACTCGGTTGAGGGTCAGCTTGATACCCAACTGGTAGAAGTATACGTCGCAACTCTCGCGGATGGCTCCGCTGAGATCCAAGACTCCGTGACCGGCCGGCGTCCAGTCGTGAAAGACTCGGCTGTAGTACTGGAGGGCGCCACGGCACGGTATACGCATTTCGGTTTCGCGGGATGCTTCACCTAGGCTCATCGCGATGCCGGCAAGGACGAGCTTGAACGTGGATCCCGGTGCGTAGCCGGCGGATATCGCGCGATTGAACAGCGGGCGACCAGGGTCAGTGTTCAGAGCACGCCACTCGGCTGGTTCGAAGCGCCCGATGAACACGTTGGGGTCGAAACTTGGCGCGCTGTACATGGCGAGGACCGCGCCGGTCCGCGGCTCGAGCGCCACGACCGCCCCGGCCATAGTGTCGGGGAATAGCTCTGCGGCGCGACGCTGCAGCTCGAGATCTACATTCAGGACGAGATCACGGCCGGGCACGGCCGGTTCGGTCTGACGGCCCCTGAACTCCCCGACCAGACGTCCGAGGGCATTCACTTCGACGAAGCGAATACCGGGAGTACCAGCCAGAACCCGCTCGTACACCCGTTCGATGCCGGTCTGACCGATAGTGCGCCCGGGCTCATATCCTTCAAACTCTGCAAGCTCGAGTTCGCTGTCGCCTATCTCTCCCACATAGCCGAGCACGTGGGCGAGTGTGTCTCCCATTAGATAGTGCCGCTTCGGAGCGGCTTCGATAACGATGCCGCCCGGCAAGACGGCTCGGCGTTCCTCGATGATGGAGACTTCAGCGAAGCTGGCGTCGCTCTCGACGGTGACGGGGCGGTTGGGGTGCTGACGGTAATTATCCATCAGCCGCTCTACCTTCTCGGTCGAGTGGCCCAGGATCGACGCGAGCGTATCGAGCACGACACGTAGTGAATCTACAGAGAGCGGGAGTACGGCTATCGAGTACCCCGGGACATTCTCGACAATGACCAAGCCGTTTCGATCGTAGATCGTTCCGCGAGGAGCCGGGATCGGTAACTCGCGAATGCGATTCTCGTCCGACCTTAGCGCGTAGGTCGTGTGTTTGAGGATCTGAATTCTGAAGAACTGGATGGTCAAGGCCAGGATGAGAAGCGCCACCAGCCAGCGGGCCAGCCGACCGCGCCCGCGAAACTGCGCTTCAGGCGGCACATTGATCGAGCTCACCGGGACCTCACGAGCGGAAGCATGAGGTAGCCAATCGCTGCGGTCGCCAGTGCATCCAGCGGAGTCTGCACGAGCAGGTACGTGGCCGTGTCGCCCCCACCTCCCATAACCAGGTAGCTGACCGCCTCATACACCCAGGTGCCGACGAACAGGTAGGTCCCCATGAAGAGCGGCTCTTCGCCGAGAAACAGGTCGCGCGTCAGTGAACCCAAGAACCCCAGCAACGTCAATAGTAGCGTCGCCAATCCGAAGTAACTCACCGCGATCGAGTCCTCCAACAGCCCGAGTCCGAATCCGACCATCGCAGCCGTGCCCGGCCTGAGCTCGCGAGCCGATATGAGCACCGCACAGGCGAGCAGGTTGGGGCTGAAGTACCACGAATCGAACACCGGACCCAGCCCAAAATTCAGAAAGGCCAGGACCAGAACCGTTACCGTGAGGCCTAACCGATTCCGCGCTTTTTCAGGCACGGTCAGTTCGTATCTCTCGGCGCCACTCCTGCCCAAACATCTTGCAGGTCGCCGTCCAGATCACGGTCCACCAAGACCATGACTTCACGCACGGACTCGGGGTACACTGCCGGTTCTACGAGGTAGCTCTTGGCCCAGCCCTCTTCTTCGCCCGTAACTTCGATGACGCGGCCGACGGGAATCCCGCGAGGGAAGACACCGCCCATCCCGGACGTGACCAGCTCCGTACCTGGCTCGAGCTCCAGCTGATACGGCGCGCCGTCCAGCCTCATGCGTAGCGGAGAATCACCGAAAGACCTGATGATCCCGAACACCCGGCCATCTCTCGTCATGGCGCTTACACGGAACTGCGGGTGGGTCCAGAAATCGCCCGTCGCTTGACCGCTGGATGCTGCACGGACCACGCCCACCAGGCCAGTGAGTGAAAGCACGGGCGCGTCGGGAAGAACACCTTGATCTTCGCCTTGATCCAAGACGAACTGCCGCTTGATCACTTCACCGGCATGGCCCGAGAGGTAGAGGTTACCCGATACGAACCGTGCTCGACCCCGTTCTGCGAGCGCGACCAGCGCGCGCAGCCTGAGGTTCTCTTCCCCAACGTTCTTGAGTGCGAGAAGCTCGGCAGAGAGCGCATCGCGCTCGGCACGCAACGACTCCAGGCGATCGCGGGTCAGTCGGAGGTCAGCAAAGCCGCTTTGAAGCCTCAAGACCGGCTGCAGAACAGTAGAGCGCATGGTCGTGGCCAGGGCGAGCTGGTGCTCATGCGGGAGCGTGCTGAGCACGGCCCCGACGAGAAGTAGGAAGAGTAGCTGCAGGGGATCGCGGCGAGCGAGCCGTTTGAAGCCAGACTCCGGTTCAGTTACCCGACGGTTCAGGCGGTCAGAACTCCTCTGTATCTTTGCAGGTCGTCAAGGATTCGTACCGCTCCGCGCACCACGCACGTAAGCGGTTCTTCGTCCACATGGATGGGCAGATTGGTCTCTTCCGCTAACAGTCGATCGAGTCCGCGAATAAGCGACCCACCGCCTGTCATGACGATTCCGCGATCC
>JBDHAI010000104.1:0-10229 GCA_039588155.1 Gemmatimonadota bacterium
AGGCTCTCCCTTGACCGGCCCCACGATCTCAGGCGTGACCCAGCCACCATAGAAACCGCCGGGCTGTGGCTTCGCCCGCTGCCCTGCAACGCGGCACTCCACCTTCGCTGGATAGAAAGACAGGAAACCCGCTATGACTTCGAATCCGGCTGAGGGTTCGGGATAGCTCCACGCCGCCTGGTCAATGACAGTTTTCCCGACGTGAAGCTTCCAATAGCTCGCTCGGCCCTTCCACTCACAGTGTGATGAGCCCCGAGCTGGCTCCAGATACTCCATCTTGATGTCGGCGACAGGAAGGTAGAACACGGGTGGGCTGGCGGTCTCGAGCACTCGAAACGCCCGCCGGGTATCCGCGACGACCGCCCCGTTGCAGATGACCTCGATGCGGCGAGGATCTGGTTCTACCCGTGGCGGTCTTGGGTAGTCCCACACCGACTCCTGGCCCTCCGACGGCTCAACAGCAAAGTCCGGTCGTACGTCACCTGTATACTGCCACATCCTCGATCACCCCCCATCCTCTTCGAGCTCGTCCAGCGAGCGCGGCCAGTCGTCTCCGAGTATACGTGAAAGTGCCCGATCCTTGAGCAGCTTGCCGTCGGTCTGGCAGGCGGCGCAGTAGTTGACTTCGTTCTTGGCGTAGACGATCCGATATTTGCCGTGCACGTTCATCGCTGGATGGAAAGCCGTGACCTTGTCCGGGAAACCCTGACCCACCTCGGCCCGCAACCGCTCGATCCACTCCATCAGGCTCTCTCGCGTCGCCGTATAGAGTCGCGCCACTTCTTCATCGTCGAGCTGTCGCGTGCGCTTGACCGGCGACAGCTTCGCCGCCAGGAGGATTTCATCCGAGTGAGCGTTGCCGATACCGCTGAACAGGCGCGGATCGGTGAGTGTCCGCTTCAGCGTGCGGTTCTCTGCCAGCAGAGCTTCGCGGAATGCCTCTCGGCTCGCTTCGAGCGGCTCGATGCCGCCTCGCTCGAACGCCGCTAATCCCGCATTTCCCCTCAGCAGGTGCAGCGATGCGCGCTTCTTCGATCCGGCCTCCGTAAGCAGTATTGTGCCGTCGGGAAAGTCGAACGCCGCGTGGCCCCACTTCTTCGGTACTGCGACACCGCGCTTCTTCCAGCGCAGCCGTCCGGCAAGCATCAGATGGAACACGAGGAAGAGCTCGCCTTCGATCTCCCAGACAATGCGCTTGCCGATGCGCCGGAGGCCGATCACGCGCTTTCGCTCGACGAGTGCGACGGGCGGGTCGTAGGTCTTGAGGAGCGATGGCGAGCGGATGCGCACCCGCTCCAGCGGCTCATCGACGATCCGGCGCTCGAGCGCCTCGATGTAGATCGTGACTTCCGGCAGCTCAGGCACCGCCGTGCTACTTCCCCCGGTAGGGGACTCCCTCCGACCACCAATCCGGCGCCGGCGGTCGAAGAACGCCTTCATCTTGATCGAATAGTCGAGCTTGTTCGCGTACTTGCGCGGATGGTGAGGTTCGCCCCGATATTGGAGGAAAACCGCCTGTTTTCCCAGCCGTCGCAATGCCAAATAAAACTCGATGCTCTGATACCAGGGCACCGCCTCGTCCTCATCTCCGTGCATGATGACCAGCGGAGTCTCGACATAGTCGGCAAAGAACAAGGGCGAGTTCTCGATGTAGTCCGCCCGCGCTTCCCAGAGGCTACCCGACAGGCGGCTTTGACCCTGCTCGTACTGGAACTGGCGTGCCAGGCCAGTGCCCCAGCGGATACCACCGTAGGCGCTGGTCATGTTCGACACCGGCGCACCCGCCACAGCTGCGGCGAAGATGTCGGTCTGAGTTACGATATAGGCGGTAGTGTAGCCGCTCCACGAATGGCCGTGAAGGCCGAGGGCGTCCGGATCGGCCAGCCCCAGGTCCACCAACTTCTTAACGCCGGGCACGACGCTCTTGAGCGCCGACAGCCCCGGCCGTCCGACCTCGAATCGGACGTCGGGCAGGAACACGATGTAGCCGTCGGACGCGTAGATCGGAAAGCTGGGCCGGTGATTCACCACCGGCTGGTTGAACTCGTGCAAGCGTTGAGAGAAGAACCGATAGAAATAGGTGAGGACCGGGTATCGCCGACCGGCTTCGTAGTTACCAGGCTTGATGACCACACCCTGGAGGCGCACGCCATCGTCCGATGTCCACTGCACCAGCTCCGAGGTGCCCCAGGCAAACTCCTTAATCTGCGGGTTGACGTCCGTCAGTTTCCGCGGCTCACCGAAATAGAGATCCGAAACCCAGAGGTCTGGGAACTCGTTGTAGTCCTCGCGCGTGTAGAGCAGAACATCGGCGTCTTCGGCCTTAGCCAAAAAGCGGAACTTACGATCCTCTTCCAGCAGCCGTTCTAGACCTCCACTTCCTATACGGGTACGGTAGAAACCGAAGTTCTTGTAGGTCTCGTGGAACGAGCCCAGGTGGACCCAGGACCCCCGTTCGTAAGCCTCGAGATCGGGATCGACTCGAAGTATCCGAAAGACGCGCCGCTCTGCCCGACCCTGACCTCCTGTGAGGTTCACCGGCTCACCGCCGTCCGTGGAGAACTGCCAGACATCGTACTTGTCGTAGATCAGTACGCCGCGGTCACCTTCCACCCAACCGCCCATCCCGTATCCCGGCCGCGGGTTCGGATAGTCGTGGTCTTCATCGTAGAAGGGCACGTCGAGCCCATGAGTCAACGTTCGGGTTTCGCCCTTCTCGGCATTGAACAGGTGCCAGTGATCTTCTTGGAAATAGACCACGTAGCGACCTCCAGGGGACAGACTGAGCGCAGGCCCGGACAGGCCAGTTCCTCGCAGCCATTGGGCCACGGTCGAACCATCCCTGTCGAAGCGCTCCACCACCTTCGTGCGTTCGCCGCTCTCCAGGCTGACGACATAAATGTCGGAGAGCGATCCGATCCAGGTGCGCTCCTTGAAGTATGGCCCGGGAGCCGTTCCCAGCGCGCGATCCGGATTCTCCGGGATGTCATCAACCTGAACCAGCGGGTCGGCCAGCTGGACACCGCGCCCTTCCCTCAGATGGTAGACCGCCGCGTAGGTCCGCTCCTCCTCGTCATCCCAGCGTTCCTTCTGGTTGGGCACGATGAGCGGATCGTCGGTATGCCAGACATCTACCTCACGGCCGTCGAGGATCGCCTCGAGGTCGTACGGCTCGAAGGGCTCTTTTGCTTCCAAGCTGTCCGCTGGCGTCGTCTCCTCACTCTCCGACTCCGTTTCTCCCTCCCCCTCCGCCTGCGCGACCGCCGGCCGGTAGCCGAAGAAGAGGCGTTCCCCGTCTTCGCTCCAGCGCAGCCCGTTCTTCGCCGGCAGTTTCCACCCCTCCGGTACATCGTCCTCCGCCACGGCGGTGGTCACCTCGTCGCCATCCCAGACGAGCAATGAACCGGGACCGGCTTCGCCCTCCTCGTCTTCGTCGGCCGATACCCAGGCGAGCTGCGGACCGTCCTCCCACCAGGCGAGCGTCTCGATGTGGGCGAAGGGTCGAGCGTCGAGAGCCTTTGCCGGCGCGCCTTCCAGGTCGAGCTCCAACAGATAGAGGCCGTCCCCTTCTCCGTTCGGCGCCGCCACGACGTAGACCAGGTAGCCACCCTCTTCGCCGAACGCGAAGTGCCGAACGTGCTCGATCTGCTTCTCTTCACCGGAGTCGAGCGCCCGCAGCACCATCAAGGTCCCCGGCTTCTCGCGCGTTCGCTCCCCCTCCCCCTCGCCCTCCCCCTGCTCCGCTTCCTCTTCCTCGCCCTCTTCATCTACATCTTCATCCTCATCTTCATCTGCCTCGAAATGCCGACGCGCCAACCAGCCACCCTCTGCGGAGAAGGCGAAGCGCTCGACGTCCTCCCAAGTCATGAGCTCGCCACTGCCCGTCTCCAACAACGCCAGGCCCGGGCGCGGCTTCTCATCGCCCTTCGCCGTTTCAGTCGCCTCGAGCGACGGTTCCAGGCGCATGGCCACCCAGCGACCGTCTCCGGAGATCAGCGGACGCGCGCCCAAAGGCACCGTATACCGCGTCGACCCGTCGGTTGACCGAACGATCACTTCGCCATCCCCACGATCCGGGTCCGCCGCAAGGGCGATCCAGCGGCCGTCCCTGGAAATTGAAGGGCTCTCTACCTGCCGAAACTTCATCAAGTCGGCGTAGGTGAGTGTCCGTTTCTCCTGAGCGGCCAGAGCGGACGGCAGGATGCCCAGGGCGATGACGGATAGAGCCAAGTGTCGGAAGCTCCTAGTCCGAGCGCTTGGCCTCGTTCGGCACACCGATTTCGCTGTACGGTTCATGTTCGCTCGTCTCTCAGAAAGGTCTGTGCCCGCCGCAAATGTCTGTGACGATCGCTGGCCGGCGCCTGGAAATCGAACGCTGCGGGAGCAAGATGGGACGGCCGCTACTCCGAATCAATCGGAGCCGCGCCGGGTTGACAGCCCGACGCGGCTCCCTAGGTGTGACAGGCGCTGCAGCGGCCAGCGCTACATCGTCGGCGTAATCGTCACGCGAATGACGTTCGACACGCTGGGGTACGAGTACCCGTCATTCACCAAGCGTACCGACGCGTTCTCGTTCGCGCCGGTGTCAGGCCCGGACTGACGTGGCGCCTGGTCCAGACCGATCCCCGGCTCCTGGTTCACCTCGGTTCCGGCGTCCCAAAGCATCAGCTGCGAGGTAACATCGCCGGAGGCCGGCGTTCCGTCGGCAGCGAACAACTCGATGCCGGCCTCATCCGGCGCGAGGAACAGGTCGTTCGACTGCACGAACATGGTCGCCAGCGAGAGCTTCGCCCCCGGCATCGCTGTGACGGTGAATCTGTAGCTTTGGCCCGGCAGGATTACGTTGGGCATCGACGCCCCATCCGGGGTGGTGAACGCACCGCTCGAAGCGACTCCGCTCGCGCCGTCGAGCGCTGCCGCCAGCGTTGAAGGGTCACCATCCTCAGCCAGCGCTTCCAGACCCTCGTCGCGGTCGCCCTGCCCCTCGGTGAACAGCGACCCGTCGGCCGTGTGCACCGCCCAGACACCCGGTGAAAGAGGTACGGTCAGCCCCGTGCGAGCCGCCAGCGCGGTCCCCAACATCGAGGGGTCGCCATCCTCGGCCAGCGCCTCGAGTCCCTCGCCGCGGTCGGCCTGGCCGTCGCTGAAGATCGGCGCCTCGCCGGAGTGAACGACCCAAACACCTGGGGCCAGCGGAACCGCGAAAGTCCCACCGCCGGACGTCATGAGCGTCGTGCCAGTCGACACGTTCTCGATCCGCGCGGTGAAGCTCGTCTGGTTCATGACACTGAGCGTGACCTTCAGCACCGCATCGACGGCCGGCAGATTTCCGAACGCGTCCGGCGCGATGCGAACCGTGTTGTCGGAGTCCGCCGCGCCGGTGTCGGGTCCGCCCTGCCGCGGCGCCTGGTCGGCGCCCACGCCGGGCTCCTGGTTCACCTCGCTCCCCGCATCCCACAGCATGACCTGCGAGGTCACGTCGCCGCTCACCGGCATGCCGCTCGAATCGAACAGCTCGATTCCGCTAGCGCCCGGCGCGTAGAAGAAGTCGTTCGAGTGAACGAACATGGTGGCGAACGACAGCTTCGCGCCTGGTGCCGCGCTGAAGTCGAACTCGTAAGCTTCACCCGGCCCGATCGGCGCGGGTGCGCCGGCACCCACAGGTGTGTTGAAGACGCCGGACGCGCTGAAATCGTACAGCATCGATGCGTTCTCGACGCGCACCTCGAACGTCGTGTCGCTGGACACCGACGTCGTCTCGTCGTCGCCGCAACCGACCGCTGGCACGACGAGCAGCGCCAGTGTGGCAAGCATTCGTGTTAACATCTCCACCTCTCCCTTTGCTGACTCTCTCCGCCTGATCGTCTTGTCCGATGTACGCCGGGACGGTCCGGCGCTCCGGGGGCGAGATCGCCAGCGAACCCGTTATGACCGCCGGTGAGCTCGCGAAGAAACGCAACTCGACGGCAAGGCTAGAGTGTCAGGGGAGAGTTTGGAACGGTTTCTCTGCGGGTGGTTGGAACGATAGATAAGCGGTCGATGCGGCGGATGAAAAAGAGGCGGACTGTAGGAGCGATCCCTACCCGAGCCGGTCCTTGGCCTTCAGTGCATAGCGCCGGCTCATGATCAGCGGCTCACCGACCCCGCGCATGTAGACTCGATAGCTGTAGTTCGACCAGGGTTCCAACCGCTCGACGTACTCCATATTCACGACGGTCGAGCGGTGGATGCGCAGGAAGTAGTTGGCCGGAAGTCGGGCCTCCCATTCCTTCAGCGGTTTGTGCACGAGGCGCCTCTTCCCCTCCGACACGTGCACGTACGAGTAGTCGGCGGCGGCAGTGACGTACTTGATGTCGTCGACCCGCAGGAAGGCCATCCGATCGTCCAACCGCAGGAAGAGCCTGTCCCCGTATTCCAGCGGTGCTCCTGGCACTGCGGCGGGCCTGGGCACGGCCAGCTTTCCCATCGCCGCCGCCAGACGTTCCGGCGTCACCGGCTTCAGCAGGTAGTCCAGCGCGTTCACCTCGAAGGCGCGGATCGCGTGCTGATCGTAGGCGGTGACGAAGATGATGGCCGGGTCGACCTCCAGCAGCGCGAGCAGATCGAAGCCCGTCTCCCCGACCAGCTGGATATCCAGAAAGACCACATCGGGTTGCTCGCGATTGATGAGGTCGGCAGCGCCCTCCACCGAATCCGCCTCACCCACGACTGCAACCTCGGGATGCGCGGCCAACAGCGTTTGTAGCTCACGGCGGGCGAGTCGCTCGTCGTCGACGAGCACGGCGGTGCGGCTAGCGTCCTTCATCACCCGGGGTTCGGCCGCCGGATCTCGATGACCGCTCGCACCCAGTCACCGTCCTGAGCGACGTCGAAGCGGTGGGCGTCGGGATAGAGTCGCGCCAATCGCTCGCCCACATTGCGCAGCCCGATGCCGGTTCCGTCGGGCCCGCCGTCGTCACGAGGTCCAGCGGCTTCCTCAGCTTCCGAGGCCAGCACTCCCGTGTTCGCCACCTCGATACGCAAGACATCTCCATCGGTACGGGCATCGATCCGCACCCGCAGCGGCCGCGCGCTCGTGCCCATTCCGTGCTTGACTGCGTTCTCCACCAGCGGATGCAGGAGAAAACCTGGCACCGCTCGTTCCTCGGCATCACGCTCCACGTCGATGGCGACTTCCAGCCGCTCCTCGAAGCGAGCCTCCTCAATGGCCAGGTAGCGGCGCAGCGCCTCCAGCTCTTCGCGCAGCGGTATCTCGTCCAGCGGCGGGTTCACCAGGGTGTAGCGAAGGAATTCGGCCAGCTGCGTCACCATCTGCCGCGCCTTCTGTGCGTCCTCCTGTATCAGCGCGCGGATCGAGTTGAGCGCATTGAACAGAAAGTGTGGGTTGAGCTGGTACGACAGGCTCTGCAGCTGCGCCTCGTGGGCCAGCGCCTTCGCCTCCGCCGCGCTCTGCTCCTGCAACCGCGAGTAACGCCAGAACTCGATCCCCAGGTACGCGGCGCTCCACGCCAGCATCACGAAAGCGTAGTCGGGAAAGGCCATACGGAAGCTGGCCCAGTCGATCGAGAGCGCCGTGTCGCCCCACGGCGGCGTCTGAGCAACCAGATACAGATATTGCCAGACCGCGCTGATGGCCAGCGACGCGACCACGGCCACCGCCGCGATCGTCTTCAAGCCCAACGTGCGCCGCATCACCCAGCGATACAGCACGTACAGAAACAGGCTCAACACGAGGCCCAGAGCCGCGCGCAACAGCTTCACGCCCAGCATGCTGAACATCTCCGCCTCGGCGAGGCTGGGCAGTCCCGATAGGTACGTGCTGAAGCCGTAGGCGCTCCAGACGACCAATTGAACGGTCCAAAAGGACAAGTGCTTCACAGACATGTCACAGCAATCAGTATCCGACGCACCGTGAACGCGCAAGCGATGCCGCAGACGTTCTTCGACCGCGGCGCTCCATCGGGCCCAACCACCACTCATCGAGGCATCGGGCCGCTCGTCGCGGTACGCTACGGGCGCAATCAGCGCGGCGCTGGCAATTGCAGACGCGCTCCGCCCGACGAACCCCGCACGGACACACTCTCAGCGATCTTTCGTAGTGTTGAGGAGGTCTCTAGGTCGCACCGACTCACAACGTCATCTCGATAGATAGGCCATCAATGAGCTACCTCCTACGCCTCCGCACGAGAACACCGAGGGTGCTACGCGCACGGCCAACCCGTAGCTCGAGCATCGTCTTCATCGCCACCGCGGTTGCCGGTTTTTCCGCCTCGTCCTCGGCGATCGGTCAGGAAATCTGGCCCGACGACGACTGGCCGCGTTCGGCTCCCGAGGCCCGAGGTCTCGACCCCGAGCCGCTGAACGAGCTCGCCAGGCTGATAAGAGAGGGCCGGCGCTTCCCCGACCTTCACAGCTTGCTGGTTGTCAAAGACGGTTACCTGGTGCTGGAAGAGTACTTCGCGGGCTGGGGACCGGATCGCCTCCACACGCTTCAATCGGTTACTAAGAGCTTCACCTCCGCGCTGATCGGCATCGCCATCGAGCGCGGTGAGATCGAAAGCGTCGAAGAGCACGTGATCGACTTCTTTCCACAGTGGCGGGATGAATTAGCGGAGGACCCGCGTTGGGCGGCCCAACGGCTCGAAGATTTGCTGACCATGCGCGGTGGCACCGATTACCACGAGCGCGGAGAGGGCTCGCCGCACTTCCAGTTGAACCGTACGCCCCGGGGCTGGGACCGCTTCTATCTCGACCGCCCGATGGTCACCGAGCCCGGCACGGTCTGGCAGTACGACTCGGGCGGTGTGATTCTGATGTCCGCCATACTGAAGCAGCGGAGCGGTCTGCACGCCGACGCCTACGCCGACCGCTACCTGTTCGCGCCGCTTGGCATCGAGCGCACGTCCTGGTTCCGGAATCGCGACGGCCATCCTCACACCGGCGGCGGCCTCGATTTGCTACCACGCGATATGGCGCGATTCGGCCTGCTGTACCTGCGCGGCGGACGCTGGGGCGATCAGCAGGTGGTGCCAGCTTGGTGGGTAGAAGAGTCGACCCGCCGTCACGTCGACTTTGAGCCGCCGCACGGCCGGTCGATAGGCTACGCCTATCTCTGGTGGATTCTGCCGGGCGATCCCGACGGAGCCGGGAACGAGGAGATCTATGCGGCGATGGGCTTTCGCGCCCAGTACATCTTCGTGGTCCCGGAGCACGACATGGTCGTCGTCGTAACGGGCGGTACGCAAAACGGCCGCGACCAGCGCCGTCCTATCCACTTCCTCTACTCCCATATATTGAAGGCCGTCAAACACTGACGGAACCCGCCGACCCACACTTCCTCAGTCGGCTCGAACGACCACGCCGCCCTTCATCACGAAGCGCACCTGGCGCAACGCCGAGATGTCTCGGGTCGGATCACCCTCGACGGCGATGAGATCCGCCAGGAGACCCTCACGAACGGCGCCGCGATCGTCCAGGCCGAGGATGGCGGCGTTGCCCGAGGTCGACGCGATGGCCGCCTGAGCCGACCTCCGGCTCCGGATCGACACCCTTCCTCCAGCCCGCATAAGACGTCACCGCCTCGGCTGCACCCAGTGTAGGACAGAGTGCGACTCCCCGCTCCGCCATCAACTCGAAGACCTGCCGCGTGCCTCCGTCGCCGTGCTCGATGGTGTAAACGCCGGCGAGGGTAGCGCGGCGCATCGCCTCCGGGCTGCTGGCGTGCGCGGCGACCTCGCGGCCGGAGCTCTTCGCCACCTCGACGATCAGGTTCAGCTCCTCCTGCGTGAACGTCGGCCGCGTCTCGCCGTTCGGACCCCAACGATAGTCCGCGTACACCTTTACGAAGTCGGCTCCCCGGCCGATTTGATCGCGGGTCACCCGGATCAGGTCGTCGTAGCCGTCCGCGGCTTCCGCGCCCTTGGGCAGCTGCCACTCCGGTGCGCCCTTTGGCCCGTAACTACCCGTCGCCACAATAGCCGGCCCGGCCACCAGCAAACGCGGACCCGGTATGACGCCCTCGTCTATGGCCCGCTTGATTCCCACGTCTGCGTACGCGGCGCCCTCCGTTCCCAAGTCGCGCTCCGTCGTCACCCCGGCCAGCAGCGTTCTCTCGGCCGCCACCGTCGCCCGGGCGGCACGCATAGCCAACGGCTCCTGCAGCACCTGATCGTTCCAGGGCGTCTCGTCGTACGGGTGGAGCAGAATGTGAGAATGCCCTTCGATGAGAC
>JBDHAI010000105.1:0-8216 GCA_039588155.1 Gemmatimonadota bacterium
TCACGCACGATGCGGTTGAGCACCTCGCGCCGCCCCACCTGCGCTACATCCGACAGCCGCACGCTCTCGCCGGTCGCCGTCGGCACCAGCAGCTCGCGCAGGTCGGCGAAGTCGAACGAGCGGTACCCTTCCAGCTTCACCGCATAGGTGACCTCTTCGCCGCCGACTTTGATGCGGTTGAGGCTCACCTGACCCTGGACGTTGCTCGACACGAAGCGCAGCAGTTCCTCGACACTGAGTCCGTAGCCGGCCAGCCGCGGCCGGTTCACGCTCAGATAGAACTCGAAAGCTTTGTCGGTCCACCACCAGTCGCTGACGTTCGTGTCGACCTCGCGCACCCGGTTGAAGCGCCCCAGCCGGCGCGCCAGATCCTCGGCGATGTCGCGCACGATCTCGTAGTTGTAGCCCAACAACTTGATCGTGTAGGTGGGCGGCGAGCCGCCGCCGCCGTAGAACGAGGGCCCGAAGCCGTAGACCCGCACCTCGGCGCCGGCGAACAGGTACGAGTAGGCGACCATCTGATCTTTGATTGCCACGGGCACGTAGGTGTTCTCCAGCGAATCCGGAAACGTCACCCGCATGAACGCGCGCTCGGGTGTCACGTTCGCCATGAACCGCTCCACCTCGGGTATCGTCGCCAGCTTGCCCTCGAAGCTGCGCACCAGTTCGTCCGTGCGCTCGAGCTCGGCGCCGCGCGGCATGTTGAAGAAGATCTGGATGTACGTCTCCTGTCCCCAGCGTCCCCAGATGGCACCCTTCACTACGTGCTTGTCGAACAGCCGGTAGCTACCGAAGAACGCGGCCGCCGTTACCAGGATGATCAGGAACGGATGATCGAGGGCGAAGGAGAGGATCCCGCGATAGAAGCGAACGTAGAGCGGCGGCCGATCGCCATAGACGGACGAACGGCCCGGGATGTCACCTTTGAGTGCACGCGCCGCCAGCCCCGGCACGAAGGTGAACGCCACGAACAGCGACGCCAGCAGGCTGAACCCGACCGCGTACGCGAACGGCAAGTAGTAGAGTCGCAGCTCGCCCTGCAGGTAGAGGAACGGCAGGAAGACGATCACCGTTGTCGCCGTGCCGGCCACGATGGGCAGCGCCACTTGCCGCGTGCCGCTCTCCGCCGCCTGGCTCGCTTCCTCACCGGCCGAGCGCCGGCGCCGGTAGATGTTCTCCAGCACCACGATGGAATTGTCCACGATCAGGCCGAAGCCCATGGCCAGGCCCGCCATGGTCAGCACGTTGAGGCTGAACCCGCCGAAGTAGAGCAGGTTGATGGCGATGAGCACGGAAAAGACGACCGTCGAGAAGACGATCCCCGCGGTGCGGAACGAGCCGAGAAAGATGAGCAGCACCAGGAAGATGACGATCGCCGCGGCCAACGCCCGCAGGCGCAGGTCGGTCAGCTGGCGCCGGATCTCCTGGCTGCCGTCGTACTCGAGGTTGATCCGCATCCCCGCCGGCAGCTGTGCTTGAAGCTCTTCCACCTTCTCTCGCACCGCATCCGCCACTCGCACCGCGTTGGTGCCGATGCTGCGGATGAGGAACAAGGTGACAGCCGGGCGCCCGTCGATGCGGAAGAAACGCTGCGGATCGGCCGTCGTGTCCCGGACCTTCGCGATGTCGGCCACGAGCACGACTTCTCCCGTCCCCGCCGTATCCGGAACCACCACCAACGACTCGAGCTCGCTTACCGCGTCGACGTCGTTGCGGATCGTCACCACCCACTCGGTGTTGCCGCGCTGCAGCTTGCCCGCCGTCCTCACCAGCTCCGCCGCGTTCAGCGCCTGCACCACTTCGTACGGTCGTACGCCGTATGCCTCCATGCGCGGCCGGTCCAGCTCGATGCGGATCTCTCTGTCCTCGCCGCCGAAGACCGCGACCTCTTCGATACCCCCGAGCGCCACCAGCTGCGGCCGCAGGTCCTCTTCTGCGTAGCGGCGCAGGTGCTCAAACGTATAGCTGCCCGTCAGCGTGTAGCGCATGTCGACCCGCTCGCCGGTCTCGAACTCGCGCGGCACGTACGGCTCGATCTGCGGCCGCACGTCCGGCGGCAGGTCCTCGCGGATGGACTGGATCCGCTCGCCCAGCTCCAACCGCGCGAAGTCCATGTCGGTGCCACGGTTGAACTCGATGGTGATCTCCGAGCGCGCCTCGCTCGGCTCCGAGACGATCTTGCGTACGCCCTGGACCTGCTGGGCGGCGCTCTCCAGTGGCGCGGTCAGGAACGACTCGACCACCTCCGGCGAAGCGCCCGGCCAGCCGGTATTCACGCTGAGCTGCGGGTATTCGACATCGGGGAGGAGCTCTACCGGTATGTCGATGAAAGAGGCGATACCCACCGCCGCGATGGCGATGTAAATCATCGCAATCGTCGTCGGCCGGTTGATCGATAGGCGGATCACGACGCCTCCCTACCCGCCAGCCTCGCCTCCGAGCGCGCCAGCCCGAGCAGGCTCTCCAGGCTCGCGTAAATGACGGGTACGACGATCAGCGTCAGCAGCGTCGCGGAGATCAGGCCGCCGATCACGGCCACCGCCAGCGGCGCCCGCAGGTCGGCGCCGGCCCCGATGCCGAGCGCCAACGGAGTGAGACCGAGCACCGTGGTCACGGTGGTCATGATGATCGGCCGCAGCCGCACGCGACCCGCCTCCAGAATCGCTTCCCGAAGCGGCGCGCCCTCGCGCCGGTACTGGTTGATGAAGTCGACCTTGATGATCGCATCGTTCACGACGATCCCGATCAGGATCACGAAACCAATCAGGCTCATCACGTTGACGCCGCCGCCGGTGACGATGAGCGCCGCCACCGCGCCGATCGCCGCCAGCGGCACGGCGAGCATGATGGTGAAGGGATGAACGACCGACTCGAACTGTGCCGCGAGGATCATGAACACCAGAGCGAGGGCGAGGGCGAAAGCGAGGGCGAGCGAGCGGAACGACTCCCGCATCTCCTCGTTGACGCCACCGACCTCATAGCGCATGCGCGACGGCACCTGCAGATCGGAGAGTGCCGCTTGGATTGCCGACACCGCGGCGTCGAGGCCGCCGCCCGTCACGTCGGCATAGACTGGGACGACCCGGCTCTGGCCCTCCCGCAGTACCTCCACCGGCGCCAGCGTCTCACGCCACTCGATCAGCTCCCGGACCGGCACACCGCGAATCTGGAACTGCAGCAGGTTGTTGAATTCGCGGCGCACCTCTTCGGGCGGCCGGACCAGCACGTCGATGCGCCGGTCGAAATCGACGAAGCGTGTCGCCACCAGCCCGCGCATGTAGGCCTCGATAGCGTCCGCGACTTCCCGCACTGTCAGTCCGTGGCGCGCCACGCGCTCCCGGGCGATCTCGATCTCGATCTCCGGTTGGCCGCGCAGCAGGCCCGTCCGCACACCACTGAGCATCGGAAGCGCGCTCAGCCGCCGTTCGATCTCTCGCGCCACCTCCAGCGCCGCATCGAGGTCTTCGCCCCGTATGCGAACCGCTATGTCGGCCGCGCCCATGCCGAGCACTCGGCCCAGCTCCGTCGCCCGCCCCGTCTCGATGGTCAGCGCCTCGCGGCTCAGTAGATCGCCGACGCCCGAACGGAGGCGCTCCACCGCGTCCGCCGTCTTATCGCCGGCCGAGAGCCGGACATCGAGCGCCGCCGTATTGACCCCCGTCGCCTCGCGCTCCGTCACTTCCGCCGCTTCCGCGCGACCCACCCGCGCGAACGCCGCCTCCGTCGCGTCGTCCTCCAGCGCCACAGTCTCTACCTGCGACGTCAACCGGTCGGTCGTCTCTAGCGGCGTTCCCAGCGGCAGGTCGATCCGCGCCCGGTAGATCCCTTCATCGACCCGCGGCAACAGATCCCGCGGCAGCGCGTTCCCCACCAGGAGGGCCAGCACGAACACCGCCGCCGCGCCGGCGAGCGTGGCACCGCGATGATCGAGCGCCCACTCCAGCAGACGATGGTAGCGCTGTGCAAAACGATCGAACCCGCGATCGAAAGCACGGAACACCGGCTGGGAAAGCGCCGACAGCGGCTTCGCGATCAGGCTTCCCCAGAACCTGACCAGCGCGACCACGAGCGCGATCCCCAGCCCCAACAACGCGCCTATTACGCCACCGCCCCAGCGGATGATGTAGGACGGCCACTTCCACCACACCCGCTGGCCGCCCGAGTACTCGCCAATCCGCGGAATCACCCTCCCCTCGTGCTTGTGCTCGGGCTCGCGCTCGGACTCGCCTTCACCCTTGCCGATCCTCGCCGCGATCGTCGGCAACAACGTCAGCGCGACCAGCAGCGATGCCAGCAACGACACCGCCACCGCGATCGACAGATCCTTGAACAGCTCGCCCGCCACACCCTTCACATAAATGATCGGCCCGAACACGGCGATCGTCGTAAGCGTCGACGCCGTGATCGCCGCCTGCACCTCACGCGCGCCCAGCGCCGCAGCGGCCGCCGCACCCAACCCGCGCTCGCGATGCCGGAAGATGTTCTCCAGCACCACGATCGAGTTGTCCACCAGCATCCCAACGCCCAGCGCCAGCCCACCCAGGCTCATGATGTTGAGGCTCACCCCGAACACGTAAAGCAGGCCGAACGTGAGGACCACGCTGATGGGGATAGAGAGCGAGATCGCCACCGGGTACCGCGCATCGTGCAGGAAGAGGAAGAGCACCAAGAAGGCGAGCACCGCTCCCAGAGCCAGCGCTTGCACGACGTTCGAGATCGCATCGCGGATGAACCCCGCCTGCGAGGTCGCAATCGCCAGCTCGACCTCCGGATACTCCTCGCGCAGCTGAGCCAGGACCTCGTCGACCCGCTCGGCGACCTGGACCGTATTGGCGCCCGCCTCCTTATATAGTAGCAGGCCCACCGACTCGCGGCCGTTGTAGCGGGCGATCGTCTCGCGGTCCGCATAGCCGTCTTCCACTTCCGCCACGTCCCGTAGCAGCACGATCGAGCTGCCGGCCCCGCGCCCCACCACCGTCTCGCCGATCTCATCCACCGTTTGGAACTCGCCCAGCGCTCGCAGCGAATAGCGGTAGCGGCCCCGCCGGATCGTGCCGCCCGGCGCGCTATAGTTCGCCGCGTCTAATGCTGATGAGACGGCATCGATCGTCACATCGAGCGCTTCCAGGCGGTCGGGGTCGACCTTCACATGGATCTCACGCTCCAAGCCGCCCGCCACCGCCGCCTGCGCGATACCATCGATCTGCTCCAGCCGCCGCTTGAAGACGTTCTCCGACAGCTCCTTCAGCTCCCAGAGGTCGATCGTCTCCGACGTGGCGGCCAACGTCATCACCGGCTCGCTGGTCGGGTCGGCACGCAGGATGGTCGGTCGCTCCGCCCGCTCCGGCAGATCGTAGCGGACGTTGTCCAGCCGTTCGCGCACGTTGAGCGTGGCGAAGTCCATGTCCGTGCCCCAGAGGAACTGCAGCCGCACCTGGGATGCGCCCTCACGACTGACCGAGCTCACCGCCTTCACACCGGGCACGCGCGCCACCGCCCGTTCCACCGGCTCGGTGATGAAGCGCTCCACCTCGGCCGGGCCCGATTCCGGATACCGAGTCCAGACGGTAAGCGTGGGGAACGAAACGTCGGGAAGGAGATCTACGGGCAAACGCACGAAGGCTATGAGGCCCAGCAGCACGATGGCGAGGAAGGCCATCGATGTGGCTACGGGCCGTCGTATCGAGAGGTCGGGTAGCGCCATCGTTCTCTCAGCCGCAGCTGCTACTGCTGTGGGATCTCGATCGGTCGGCCGACGGCGCCCTGCAACCGCGCGAAGTTCTGCATGAAGTCGAATCGCGCCTCGATCAGACCACGCTCTGCCTCAGTCGCCTGCGAGGTTGCGTTCTGCAGCTCGATGTAAGATATGGCGCCGATGCGGTAGCGCTCCGTCGCCAGGCGCACTGACTCACGCGCGAGCTCGACGTTGCGGGTCTGGAGTTGGACCGCCTGATAGGCCGCGACCAGCGCCTCGTAGGCCGTGCGCACATTCTTATCGGTCTCCAAGATGCCCGCGACCTTGTTCTGGCGCGCTTCCTGGACGCGAGCCGATTCCTGGCCCGTTCGCCACTTCTTCTCGAAGCCGGCCAGCAGCGGCCAATTCAGACTGAACCGCAGATCGTTGCCCGAGTTTCTCGGATCGGTGTTGAAGATATCGCCGGTCGAACCCTGCACTTCCGAGCGCGTGAGGTTGAGCGAGATCGATACGCTCGGCCACCAGGTGCCGCGCGCCGACCAGAGCCGCTTGTTGGCGGCGGTAATCTCCTCCTCGAGACGTTGTAGCTCGGGGCTCGAGGCCCGGGCGGCGTTGACCAATGCCGCAGGTTGAAGGCGCGTCGGATCGAACACGATCGCCGTGTCGCGCAGGTCATAATCGATCTCTTCTTCCAACCCGATCAACGTCGACAGCTCGCGCTTGGCCGCCTCCGCCGCCTGCTCCGCTCGCAACACCGCCAGCTCGTTCTGGCCCACCTGCACCTCGGCCTGCAACACGTCCGTCTGTTGCGCCGACGCGATGCGGAAACGCGCCTGAGTGACCTCGAGGTCGCGCTGCCGTGCCACCAGTAGAATTCGAGCCAGTCGCGACAGCTGCTGCTGCTTGAGCGCCTCGAAGTACTGGCTTTCCATCTGCGAGCGCAGCTGCACCAGCCGGGCGACGGCCCCCCAGTTGGCGGCTCGGGCGGACGCGTTGCTGGCGCCGATATTGAAGATCTTGCTGCCGCCGTCGAACACCTGCCAGTTGAAGAGGAGCCCCGCCGAAGCCTGCTTGGTGATGCTGGTGAGCGGATTCTCGAGCTCCTGGGCGCTGCCGGTGGGGTCGACGAAGGTCCGCGTGGTGAACTCGTTACGGCCGAAGTTCACGTTCGCCGTCACGCTGGGCAGGATGGCACCCCAGGCACTCCAGACGCCCTCGCCCGTCGCATCCGCCGAGGCGAGCGCCGACCGGTAGTTCGGGTTGTACTGCTGCAGCAGCGATTGCGCGCCCGTCAGGGTCAGCACGGTGTCCGGCGCCTGCGCCACTAGCGGCTGGACCAGGACAAACACGAGCACGACCGCGACCCAGAGCCATCGCAAAGCGTCAGTCCGTCGCATCGTCCTCGACCACTCGCACGCGCGCATCGTGGATGAGCGTGTAGTGGCCCTCCGTTAGAACGACCTGCCCCGGCTCCAGCATCGTCGTACCCTCGCCCTCCACGACCTCGAAGAAGCCCTCGTTCTCCAGTCCGGTTGTAACGTACGTCCACTTCGCCGTACCGGTGCCCGAACCTTCCGAGTCCGGCTCGAACACGAAGACCAGCGTGCGGTTGTCGCGCTCGATCAGCGACGACCGCGGCACCATCACCCGGTCTGCGTACAGCCGCGCCGCGATCTGCACCCGCGCATACATCCCCGGCTTCACCGCCAAGTCCGGGTTCGCCAGCACCACCGTCACCCGCGCCGTGCGGCTGCGCGGATCGACGACCGGATTGATCGAGGCGACCCGGCCGGCGAAGACCTGGTTCGGAAACGCCGACAGCGTCACCCGCGCCTCACGTCCTTCCTCCAGGTACGGCACCTCGGTCTCCAACGCTCGCACCTCGATCCGCACCTGCGAAAAATCCACGATCTCAGTTATGGAATCACGCTGCACCACTCGCTCGCCCGGCACGATGGCCATGTTCGCCACCGCGCCGGAGAACGGCGCCCGCACCGTCGCGCGCTCCACGTTGATCGCTGCCTGGCGGACCTCGACTTCCGCCGACGTCAGCCCGCTCTTAGCTCGCGCCATGCGCCGGCGCTCCGCCCGCAACTCCCCATCCTCGATCTCGTCGTCGAACAGCGTGAGCTCCGCGAACGCTGCCTCTGCGGTTTCCAGCGAGGCACGGGCTCGCTCCAGCTCGAACTCGTAACGTTGCGGATCGATGCGGGCGAGGATCTGGCCTCGACGAACCTGGTCGCCCTCTTGGACCAGGACCTGGGTGACCGGGCCCTCGACCTCGGCCGTCAGCAGCGTTCGCGCAAACGCCTGGGCCTGGCCGGCGGCGGACACACTCAACACGCCCGTGTCCCGCACGCCCGCGGCCGCGGACACGGGTATGGCGATCTCCGTCTGAAACGCTTCGGCAGACTCGACGTCCGGCCGGTCCTCATCGCTGGTCGCGGCGGCACTCGACTCGTCCTCCGCCTGCAGAGCACGAAGCCGTATGTAGATCCCTCCCAGCGCCCCGGACAGGATG
>JBDHAI010000106.1:0-8200 GCA_039588155.1 Gemmatimonadota bacterium
CGCGTAGGCGCCCCGTGCCCGTCAGCGCCGGCAGCAGCAGTTCGCGGGTCGTACCGGGATACGTCGTCGATTCCAGAACGATGAGCTGGCCGGCGCGGATGCTGCGACCGAGCGTTCGGGTCACCGACATTATATAAGAGACGTCGGGGTCGCCCGTCTTATTGAGCGGCGTCGGCACGCAGATGCAGATGGCGTCGGCCTCGGCGAGCCGGTCGTAATCGAGCGTCGCCTCCACGCGGCCCGCCTTCACGACCGGGGCCAGACGCTGGCTGGGCACGTCCCCGACATACGAATCCCCACGGTTCACGGCCTCGACCTTCTCATCCTTGACATCGAAGCCGAGCACCGAGAAGCCCTCCTCGGCAAACTCCACCGCCAGCGGCAGCCCGACGTAGCCGAGTCCTACCACTCCGATCTTGGCGCTTCGAGCCTCGATCTTGCCGATCAACGACTCAGCTTGGCCAGCCACTTTATCCTCCCAGCAGCGCGGCCAAACGGCCCGCGTAGTAGGTGATGATCAGATCCGCCCCGGCTCTGCGGATCGACAACATCGTTTCAAGCAGAACGCGATCCTCATCGATCCAACCACGCTCCGCCGCCGCCTTGATCATGCTGTACTCCCCGGACACATGGTAGGCGGCCACGGGATAACCGGTCTCCCGCTTCACACGGCTGACCACATCCAGGTACGGAAGAGCCGGCTTCACCATAACGATGTCGGCACCCTCCTCGATGTCCAGCCACGCCTCACGTAGACCTTCGTCGGCGTTCGCCGGGTCCATCTGATAGGCCTTGCGGTCGCCGAACTGAGGCGCTGAATCCGCTGCCTCGCGAAACGGGCCATAGAAGGCGGATGAGTACTTCACCGCGTACGACAGGATCGGCGCGTTCTGAAAACCCGCCGCATCGAGCGCCAGGCGAATGGCAGCGACCCGACCGTCCATCATGTCGCTCGGCGCCACAACGTCCGCTCCCGCCTCCACGTGCGACACCGCCGTCCGCGCGAGAAGCTCTAGGCTGGAATCGTTGTCGACCTCACCCTGCGGCGTCAGCAGCCCGCAATGCCCATGATCCGTGTACTCGCACAAACAAACATCCGTGATGACCACTAAGTCGCCGACTCTCGCTTTGATCGCCCGAACAGCGCGCTGCACGATCCCGTCGGCCGCGTACGCACCGCTACCCCGCGCGTCCTTGGCTTCGGGCAGCCCGAAGAGAAGAACCGCTCCCACACCCAGTTCCTCGAGTCGGGCCGCCTCCTCCACCGCCGCGTCGACCGACAGCTGCTCGACACCCGGCATCGCTTCCACCGCATAGCGGCCGTCCCGGTGCGTGACGAAGAGCGGCGCCACGAAGTCCCGAGGCTGTATCGACGTCTCTCCGACCAGCGCCCGCAGTCCCTCGGTCCGCCTCAGCCGCCGCGCCCGATACGTCGGGAACACTGACATTATTCGCGCTCCTCCGTACCGCCGTAGTACTCGCAGATCGCCGCCAACAACCCCTCCACCGTGTACTCGTCCGCCTCGACATCCACACGCACGCCCAACGACCGGGCCGCCTCCGCCGTAATCGGACCGATCACCGCTACCCGAGCCTCGAAGAGGTCGGCGCCCGCAGCCTCGACGTAGTGACGCACCGTGGAGGCAGCCGTGAACGTGACCATGTCCACTTCCCGCCGCTCCAGCCTCTCTCGCAGCGCGGCAATCCCCTTCCCATCCGCCCGCGACTCGTACGCCACGATCTCGTCCACCTCCGCACCCGCAGCGCGCAGTCGCGACGGCAGTACCTCCCGGGCGCCCGCCGCCCGCGGCAGCAGGATCCTGCGGCCCGCCATCTCATCGAAGGCCAGCAAGGCATCAGCGACCGCCTCCGCGACGTACTCCTCCGGCACGACTTCGGTCTCGACCCCGCGGTCGCTCAGCGCCTTCGCGGTGGCCGGGCCGATCGCCGCGACCCTGATTCCATTCGGGAGGCCCGTGCTTCCCGACGCAGCTCCCAGTGACTCCCAAACCCGCGCCACACCGTTGGCACTCGTGAACACGATCCAGTCGTACGTGTCGAGCTCATCCACTGCACGGCGCAGGGGTGCGGGGTCCGCAGGATCCTCGATGCGGATCGTCGGACATGCGACAGCCTGCGCTCCGAGCTCGGCCAACCCATCCATGAGCACTCGTGCTTGGGCGGGCGGCCGAGTCACCGCTATGCGTCTTCCCTGCAGGGGTCTCTCGGTCACTTCCGCTCTCGCGATCGTCATTCCACCGTGGGCCGTCGTTGACGCAATAAGTAAGCCATCTTTGTGGCCTCGAAGCCTCAGGTGCGAGCCTGCGCGCTCCGAACCCCTAAGTCTAACGCCTTCAATCACTTGTGCGAGCATTACTCGCAGCACCTCAAGCACCGCTCAAGCGAAAGCTGAATATGTGTTGCGGCATTCGCCGCAGCAACCGACCGGTCGCATAATGCCCGACGAGGAAAGAAGATAGGGCGTGTCATTGCCGGCTCTGCCAGGCGAACGCATATTTCTCTTTCTAAATGACCCAACACAAACCGGCTGTGCCGGTGGGGGTGCCGACGCTGCTCGGGACACCCAGGAAAGGAGCCTTGTATGGCGAGCTTTGTAAGCGCGAATCTTGGCCACGACCTTACCGGGAAGTTGGTGACGTTCACGGTGGGCGCCAAGCTGCGCTTTGAGTCCAAGGAGGTCGGCCACAAGTGGCTGTTCCAGATCGAGTTCATGGAGGAGGATCCGCTGTCGGACGACAAGCTTTCCCCGCTCCCGAAGGCTGAGCAGTTTGGACAGGCCGACTCCCATGCCATCCGGCATTATTTCATCCCCTCGAAGGAAGAGATCGAGCTCTCCTTTACCGAGGAGTTCCCGGCACACCTGGTCAATACCGAGTGGGGTAAAGAGGAGGTTTACGCCAAGGTGCAGGCGAGTCCGCTTGGAAGGCCTGCAGGCTTCGTGGCCGCCCAAACGCGTACCAACGTCACCAAGGTGGACGTGTAGAGGGCTGGCCTGGCCGCCGAGTCCTGCCTCCATCCACTAGAACGGCCGGTGCTGCTGCCGCAAAGCGGCGTCACCGGCCGTCGTTCGTCGCGCCGTTCAGGCCGACTCACCCTACGGTGCTTTCTGGACCCGCCCGGATTTCAGACAACGGCTGCAGACGCGAACACGCTTTACCGAGCCCGACTCGACGATCCGGACCGTCTGCAGATTCGGTAGCCAGCGCCGTTTGGTTCTGTTGTTCGCGTGGCTGACGTTGTAGCCCACCGCCGGGCCCTTACCGCATGTATAGCAAACCCGTGCCATGCTTACTACTCTCCTCGCTTATCCGCCTGGGCTCGCCGCTTGGCTCACGACCCCTCGGGGCTCGCCCCCGCGCTCTCCTGATCCGGGAAGACGAAGTCGAGAGAATCGACCAAGAAGAATGTCGTATGGCCCTGGAGCTTGGATCGATTCTCCGGTTCGAAGAACCCACGCTGCACGTACACGTCGAGTAACGAGTCGTTCAGCGCGTACACTTGCCCCGCCACGGCCAAGTTGTCGCCGGCCACAATAGCCACGTCCGATTCGGTGACCGTCCGCTCGAGAATCAGCGGATAGCTCTCTAGCCCGGCCATATCCACGGTCACCGCCGCCCGTCCGATCAGCTCGCGCACCGAAACCGGCGTCAGCAAAATACGACTCCGTGAATACTGCGTGGGATCCATCGCGAAGTCCGTGTCGGGGACGACCAGGAGCTCCTCGACCGTGTCGGCGACCACCAAACCCGGCTGGAGCGCCGAGGACTCGGCGCGCAGCCAGTACATGAAGCCGCCCACCAAGACGGTGGCTCCCACGGCCCACGGCCAAGTCAAGGAGGTCAGGTTCCGCAGCACACTCGCCATGTGCCTACCCTCACTGAGTAGCGGGTTCTTACTCGACCAGCTGCACTAAAGCGATCTCAGCACTGTCGCCCTTCCGCTGGCCGATCTTCAGGACGCGCACGTAGCCCCCCTCGCGGTCCGCGTAACGGGGGCCCAGCGTGTCAAACAGCTTCTTCAGCGCTTCTTTGTCGTGAATCGTGCGCGCTGCCTGTCGCCGCGCGTGAAGATCACCGCGTCGGGCCAGCGTAATCAGCCGTTCTGCGAACGGACGTAGCTCCTTCGCCTTGGCAGTCGTTGTATTGATGCGCTCGTGTGTGAACAGGCTGGTGGCCATGTTCGAGAGCATCGCTCGCTTGTGACTCGCCGTTCGGCTGAGCTGTCGTCCTTTACGTCTATGCCTCACGACCCTTTTCCCTACCTAGTCGGTTACTCCCGATCGCCGTCCGCGCTCTCCTGGAGCACGTAAAGCTCGCCGTCCTCGCCCTCCTCGAACTTCATCCCGAAGCGGAGGCCGTGCGTTGCCAGGAGGTCCTCGACCTCCTGGAGGGACTTCCTGCCGAAGTTCTCGATCTGCAGAATGTCGTCCTCGCTGCGCCGCGCAATGTCACCCAGCGTCTTCAGGTTACCCTTCTCCAATGTGTGGCGCGAGCGAACGGAAATGTCAAACTCTTCCAGCGGTCGATTCACGAGGTCCCTGACCTTCTCGCTGACCGGCACCAGCTGCATCTCGGGGGCGGCTCGCTCTCCATTCCCAGAGCTGAAGCGCCGCAGGTACTCCATGTGCTTCGTCATCAGCTCGGCCGCGTAGGCCACCGCTTCTTCCGGCCGCATCGCACCGTTCGTCTCTACCGCGAGCGTTAGACGATCGAAGTCGGTACGCTGTCCCACGCGCGTTTCCTCGACATTGAAGTTCGCGCGCAACACGGGACTATAAATAGAGTCGATCGCGATGAGGTCGACCGGCGTCTCCTTCCGCGCTGGGTGTTGATCCGCCAGCACGAACCCGCGGCCTCGATCGATCCACAGCTCCAACCGCAGCGGGGTGTCTTCCGGCAGCTCCTCCTGGAGCGTGAAGAGGTGATGGTCGCGATTGACGATATCGACCTTCGGATTCGCTGTAATGTGCCGCGCCGTTACGGCGCCGGGCCGGTGGACAACCAGTTCGAGCTTGCCCTCGTGTTCGTCTTCCATCATTCGCAGCACGAGACCCTTGAGGTTCTGAATGACCTCGTGAACGTCCTCAATCACACCGTGAATGGTCTGGTGCTCGTGCAAGACTCCGCTGGCCCGGAACGCCCAGATCGCCCAGCCCGGCAACGACGAGAGGAGAATCCTCCTGGTCGCGTTCCCGAGAGTATGACCGTAGCCTCTCTCCAGGGGTTGGATGACGAACTGCGCCCAACGGCCGTCCGCTGACGACTCGCTGATCTCTACCCGCTCCGGTAGAACCCAGCCACTTAGGTCAATCTGCACTGTTAGGCCTCCCTTGGTCGCGGCTGCGCCGCCGCTGAACCCGCAGCGACCGACCGCTTGCGATAGATCTATGTGCTCGAGTTGTCTCTTATTTCGAATAGAGCTCGACGATCAACTGCTCCTGAACCGCTAGCGGCACATCCGCACGCGTCGGTATCTCGGTCATCCGGCCGGTCAGCTTCTTGTAATCCGCCGACAGCCAGCTCAGCAGACCATCGCCACCCCGCGAATCGACCGACTCCTTGATCAACGGCATGTCCCGGCTCGCCGGCTTAACCGAGATCTCCACGGCCGGCTTCACCAGGAAACTCGGAATATCCACGATTCGGCCGTCCACCAGGATGTGCCGGTGCCGCACCAGCTGCCGTGCCGCCTTCCGCGACGACGCGAAACCGAGCCTGTATACGATATTGTCCAGCCGCGTCTCCAGCGAGATGATCAGGTTCTCTCCCGTGATGCCCCGCTCCTGCGCCGCCTGCCTGAACAGGCTGCGGAACTGAGCCTCCTGGAGACCATAAATGCGGCGGACCTTCTGCTTCTCACGCAGCTGGTTCGCGTACTCCGAGACGCGCCGACGCCGCAGCCGCGCCATGCCGTGCTGGCCTGGCGGGTAATTGCGCCGCTCGATGGCACACTTCTCTGTGCTGCACCGCTTCCCCTTGAGGAACAGCTTCTGTCCCTCGCGTCGGCAGAGCCGACAGACCGGACCTGTGTATCTCGCCATGAACTCTTATCTCGATGCGCTGAATTCTGCCTCGACGACCCAATCCCGCGGGCTTAGACCCGCCGCTTCTTCGGCGGCCGACACCCGTTGTGAGGGATCGGCGTGACGTCCCGTATCGAGCGAATCTGTAGACCCGAGGCCTGCAACGCCTGGATCGCCGACTCTCGACCCGAGCCGGGGCCCTGAACACGCACGTGCACGCGCTTCATCCCCAGGCTGAGCGCCTCCTTAGCCGCATTCTCCGCCGCGACCGTCGCCGCGAACGGCGTCGACTTCTTCGAGCCCTTGAACCCCGACTTGCCCGGTGTCCCCCAGACCACCGTATTCCCTTCCATGTCGGTGATCGTCACTATGGTGTTGTTGAAGGTCGCCTTGATGTACGCGATCCCCTCGGTACCCACGTCCTTTTTCTTCTTGGCTCCCGCCGTCTTCTTCTTTGGAGGCATCTCTCGTCTCGTCGTCCCTTCAGATGTTGATTACCGCTCGCTTCGCCAACGCTCTACTTGCGCGGCGCCTTCTTTTTGCCCGCGACCGCGCGTCGCGGCCCCTTTCGGGTTCGTGCGTTCGTATGAGTTCGCTGCCCCCGCACCGGTAGGCCCCGCCGGTGTCTGATGCCCCGATAGCTACCGATGTCCATCAATCGCTTGATGTTCATGGACACCTCGGTGCGCAGCGCACCTTCGACTTTGTAATTGACCTCCAAAGCGCGACGGATCTTGTTCATATCCTCGTCCGACAGAGCGTGCACACGCGTGTCCGCGCTGACTCCTGTCTCCCGCACGATCTTCCGGGCACTCGAGGGCCCGATCCCGTAGATGTAGGTCAGGGCAACCTCGAGCCGCTTGTTGTTCGGCAAATCGACGCCGGCGATACGTACCATGGACCCTAGCCTTGGCGCTGTTTGTGTCTGGGGTTGCGCTTACAGATGACCCGAACGACACCTCGCCGTCGGACGAGCTTGCAATGCTCACACATCCGCTTTACGCTCGATCGAACCTTCACTTCTTCTACCTCTCCGGCTTTTTGTGGCTAGCCATTTAAGCTATCCGACTCAGGCCGGAATTCAATGGTACCGGGGTCCCCCCGGCTGAAACATATGTTCCCCGCCCGCTCTCACTTGTAGCGGTACGTGATCCGGCCTCGCGTCAGGTCGTACGGCGACAGCTCCACCTGCACCTTGTCGCCCGGCAGAATCCTGATGTAGTGCATCCGGATCTTCCCCGAAATGTGCGCCGTGATTTCGTGACCGTTCTCCAACTCTACCCGGAACATCGCATTGGGCAGGGCCTCAACCACCGTCCCAGTCATCTGGATCGAATCTTCCTTCGCCACCGATCCGCCCCCCCTCAGCCGGCCTTTGACGGCACCACGGTCAGTACACGGGGGCCGTCCGCCGTGATCGCTACCGTGTGCTCGAAATGGGCCGACACCTTTCCGTCGGCGGTCACGACTGTCCAATCATCCCCAAGCGTCTCGATCTCTCGACCGCCGAGGTTGAACATCGGCTCGATGGCCAGCACCAGGCCCGGCTGCAGACGCAGCCCTTCCCCGCGGCGCCCGAAATTCGGAACCTGCGGGTCCTCGTGCGGCCGGCTACCGATACCGTGGCCGGTAAGCTCTCGCGGTACCCCGCAACCCGCTTCAATCCCGATCCTCTCGATCGCTGCGCTGATATCCCCGATGTGGGCACCCGGCCGAGCGGCCTCGACGCCGGCACCCAACGCCTGCTGCGTCACTCCGAGCAATCGCCGCACCTCAGCATCGACCGCTCCCACGCCGAACGTGATGGCGCCGTCGCCATAGTACCCTTCATACCGCACACCCACGTCAACGCTGACGACGTCGCCCTCCTTTAGAACTCGCTGAGGCGAGGGAATACCGTGGACCACCTCATGGTTGATGCTCGTGCACAAAGTGGCGGGGAACCCGTACAGTCCCTTGAAGGCTGGCGTCGCCCCCTCAAAACCGAGTATCGCCTCCTCGGCCCAAGCGTCCAGTTCCGCCGTGCTGGTGCCGGGCCGCACCTGGTCCTCGATCCGATCCAATACGTCGGCGACGATCTCGCACGCGTGCGAGATAAGCTCCACTTCCTCGACGGTCTTCAGTGTTATCACGAGCAGCCCAACGTGCGAAGCAGCT
>JBDHAI010000107.1:0-11015 GCA_039588155.1 Gemmatimonadota bacterium
AGAACGCGCACTTTCAGTCCGCGCTCCGCCGATAGGTAGATGGGAGCCAGCGCCGTACCCACACCCCCCGTGGCCAGAGCACCTGCGTTGCAGTGAGTCAGCACGGTCATCCCGTCGCGAAGCAATTCGAGGCCATGCTCCCCGATGCGGTGGCACATGTCCCGGTCCTCCCGCAGAATCCTGGACGCCTCATCGCGTAGCGCCTCCCAGATCTTGGCGTTGGGGGCCCCGGCGAGCGACTCGGAGCGAGCGCACAATCGATCGACAGCCCAAGCGAGGTTCGCTCCGGTCGGACGCGCGGCACGGATGCGCTCGGCGTGCTGAGCCAGGCGCGCCCGGAAGTCGGTCGGTGCGAGCTGCTGTTGGGACTTGAGCGAAGCTACGAGTCCCATGGCGCCGGCGATGCCGATCGCCGGGGCGCCTCGCACCCGCAGGCTCTGGATCGCCTCGACGACGTCGTCCAACTCCACCAGGTCGATCTCCTTGAACTCACCGGGGAGCAGGGTCTGGTCGATGATCCGCACGGCATCGCCATGCCAGCGGACGGCGCGGGGTATTTCGATGGCCACTGTCAGGTGTCGGAATTCTCTCGATGGGACGGGGTGACTTGGCCGGTCAAGTCGCCGAGACCAGCCGGCCGAAGGCGTACCGCCAACCGAACCGCCGAAAGAGCTCGAGGAGCTTCTGAATGGGCAAGCCCATCACGTTAAAATAGTCGCCCTCGATGCGCTCGACGATCGCCGACCCGAATCCTTGAATGCCGTAGGCACCCGCTTTGTCCATGGGCTCGTGGGTGGCAACGTATTCCTCGCATTCCAGAGGGTCAAGCGAACGGAACCACACACGTGTCCCCTCCACGGCACTGTCCAGCCGACCTGGCATGCCGACCGCGACTCCGGTGTAGACGGCATGCTCATCGCCCTGGAGGCGGCGCACCATCTCGACAGCCTGAGCCGGGCTTGCCGGTTTCCCGAGGATATCGCCGCGGTGGACCACGAGCGTATCGCAGCCGATCGACATCGCCCCCTCATCGATGGCCACACGAGCTTTGAGCCGGGCGAGTCGATCTGCGGCCGCGTAGCCGTCTTCGGAGGAAAGAATCGATTCGTCGATCTGGGGGGGCTTCACTTCGAAGCTCAGGCCGAGCCGCCTGAGAAGCTCGGCTCGACGCGGGGAACGAGAGGCTAGAATCAAGCGGGGAGCGGTCGGCACGTTACTCAGAACTTCCGAATCAACACCTGGTCCCGTCCAATCCGCCCCCGATCGAGCGCCCTCAGAGCGTGTCCAAGCTCAGCCACGTAGCGATCGGACCGCTCTTCGATGTCAGGATACAGCGTGATCGACAAGTTGCTGAAGAAGTAGTCCTCCGATCGCACGCTGAGCTCCTTGACTTGAATCGGCTCGCCTGGATCGGCGCGGATCACCATTTCGCCGGCTACCCTCACCGGGTCGCCGTGCGCGAGCATCCCTTGCGTCACCGCCACGCCGTCGCCCGCCTCGTTGCCGGCAAGTCCCACCCGCAGGAATCCATAGCGATCGACCACAAACTGGTAACGCCCTGCCCGCAACCTCGGTAGCGTGCTGGCATCGAGTATTGGGCGACCGTTCCAGCCCGAGCGCGTGGCCATGAAGTCACGGTAGCGATGCTGGAGAGCCAACTCGCCATCGCGATGGGGAAACAGCACGGCATCCGCCTGCTCCTCGAGCCAGGCCATGAGACGCGGGCCGGGGATGAATCCGACGACGTCCTTGATCTCACCGTCGAGGCTGAATGCGCGGTTGCGGTCGAGCAAGTTGAGGTAGCCCTGACGATCGCGGATGACCGGTTCGGGAGGCTGGGCGTAGAGATCGAACAGCGGCTGTAAGCCACGGTCCGCGGCCAGCGGCGGACCGGATGTCGAGACGCCGCTATCTACGGCAGCCAAATAGCGCGTCACGGCCCGGCTGTAGTCGGCGATCGGGCCGCTGACCTGCTCGCTGATCTCGTCGACCTGTGTCCGTTGGGCCCAGAGGAGCCAACGATGCTCCTGGATGGTGAAGACCTGAACGAGCGTTTCCTCACCGACGATCGTCCCCTTCAGGAACCGGCCGGGGTAGCCCGGCGGTAATTCGTGTGGCAGGGTATCGGATGGTTGCAACTCCTCCAAGGCGACGCCGCCGGTAGGGACCCAGAGCCGCCTCGTCACGATCCTTGAGCTCCTGGGGTCGGGCGCTAAGATGCGGAGCGTCGTGCGCACGAGGTCCGTCGTGTCAGGGAGGTCCGCTCCGAGGTCGAGGGGTCCCAGCACGAAGTAGCCTGTTGCCAGACGGTCGGGCCGTCGTAGACGATGGCGTTCGGATCCCAGGCCGTCTGTCCCACTGCCTCGTGCGGGAGTCCAGCCACCGCGAATACCGCCATCGATATCACAACCCACAGCGGCCGCGATGGGTAGGACGATGGTAGTGCTGAGGAATATTTCACCGAATCAGTCCCTTTCGATGATCAACGTAACGGGTCCGTCGTTTACCAGGTCGACCTCCATCATGGCTCCGAACGAGCCGGTCGCCACCGGGATCGTTCCTTCACGAAGCAGCTCGACGAAACGGTCGTAGAGACGCTCTGCTTCGGCCGGGTCTGCCGCGTCCACGAACGAGGGCCTCCGGCCTTTGCGGACATCGGCGTACAGCGTGAACTGCGACACCACGAGCAGCTCACCGCCGACTTCGTCGATAGGCAAATTCATCTTTCCGGCGGCGTCGGGAAAGAGGCGAAGCCCACGGACCTTATCGACCATCCAACGCATAGTCTCTTCGCCATCGCCGGACATGAACCCCACGAGCAGGAGGTAGCCCTGGCCGATCGAGCCGACTTGTTCACCGTCTACGCGGACGGATGCCCGCGCTACGCGCTGGAGTACTAATCGCATGGCGCTTGAACTTGAGTTTGGTGGCCGGGGAAATGCAACAGGAGTGTAAAGTGAAGAGTGACGGGTGAAAAGTGAAGGGCCTTACCCTTCACCCTCTACTTTTCACTCTTCACCGGCTTCACTCAACGGTCACCGATTTCGCCAGGTTCCGCGGCTGGTCGACGTCACAGCCTCTGAGGACGGCGATGTGGTAAGCCAGGAGCTGCAACGGAATCACCGTGAGTATCGGCTGGAGCATCTCGATGGTTGACGGCACGGAAACGACGTGGTCGGCGAGATTGTGAAGCTCGCCGTTCCCATCGGTCGTAATGGCGATGACGCGGCCGCCGCGTGCCTTTACCTCCTCGATGTTCGACAGCACCTTCTGGTATACGCTGTCGCGGGGCGCGATGAACACCACCGGCATGTTCTCGTCGATCAGCGCGATCGGGCCGTGCTTCATCTCCGCCGCGGGATAGCCCTCGGCGTGTATGTAGCTGATCTCCTTGAGCTTCAGCGCCCCTTCCAGAGCGACGGGGAAGTTGTAACCCCGGCCGAGGTACAGGAAATTGCGGTGATGGTGGAAGCGTTCCGCGATATCTCGAATCTCATCGTTCCGGCTGAGGATCTCCGAGATCTGGTCCGGTAGCCTTTTGAGCGCCGCGACGACTTCATGGCCGCGTCGCTCCGCTTCCCCCGTCGCCCGCCCGAAGTACAAACTGAACAGCGCGAGCGCGGCGACCTGCGAGGTGAACGCCTTCGTGGATGCCACACCTATCTCGGGGCCGGCGTGGATGTAAACGCCGCAGTCCGACTCGCGGGCGATACTCGAACCGACGACGTTGACGATGCTGATCGCCCGGGCGCCTTTGGCCTGCGCCTCTCGCAGGGCCGCCAAGGTGTCAGCCGTCTCGCCCGACTGGGAGATCGAGATGACCAGCGAGCGTTTGTCCAGGACCGGGTTGCGATAGCGAAACTCGGAGGCGTACTCGGTCTCCACCGGGAGGCGCGAAAACTCCTCCAGCATGTACTCGCCGATCAGTGCCGCGTGCCAGGAAGTCCCACAGGCGGTCAGCACTATGCGGTCGTAGTTCGCGATGTCCTGCCATGGCAAACAGCTAGTCGCCAGGCCGCCCAGTCGGGTCGCGCCCTCCTCTTCCAGCAGCCGGCCGCGCATCGTGTCTCGCACTGAGTCCGGCTGCTCGAAGATCTCCTTCAACATGTAGTGGGGGAAACCGCCCTTCTCGATCGTCTCCAGGTCCCACGAAACGCGCGTCACTTCCTTCGCCAGCGGCTGCCCCCCGAGATCGAGCGTTCGATAGCCCTCCCGCGACAGTACGGCCAGTTCGCCATCGTCCAGGTAAATGACGTCACGGGTATGCTCGACGATAGCCGCCGCGTCGGAGGCGACGAAGTAGGTGCCGCCGCTTCCCAGCCCGAGCAGGAGAGGAGAGCCCCTCCGCGCCGCTACTAGCTTGTTCGGTTCCCGGCTCGAGACCACCGCGATTCCGTAAGTGCCTTCGACTTGCGATAGCGCCGCCGCCACCGCGTCTTCCAGGTTGCCCTCGTACAGCTCATCGATCAGGTGAGCCAGGACTTCCGAATCGGTCTCGCTGCGGAACGTGTGTCCGAGCTCCTCGAGCTTCTTACGGAGCACCGACGCGTTCTCGATGATCCCGTTATGGACGATCGCGACTTCGTCTTTCTCGTCCTGATGCGGGTGGGCGTTGATCGTGGTGGGTGCGCCGTGCGTGGCCCAGCGTGTATGGGCGACCCCGATCGTCCCTTTGGGTATGTCGCCCTCGAGGACCTTAGCCAGCTCGGCGATCTTCCCCGCCATCTTCCGCGTATCGAGCTTCCCGTTCGAGCAGATGCTGAGGCCCGCCGAGTCGTATCCCCGGTACTCCAGGCGCCTCAGACCATCCAGAAGCAGCGGAGCGGCCTGCGCATTACCTATGTAGCCTACGATCCCACACATATCGCGGTCCGTAACACCTAGCGTTTGTGCCGGGCTACGATCTCCCCAGCCGCCTTCACGAGCGTCCTCACCTCGCCCTCATCCTCACGACGCCCTTCCCCGATGACTCGCAAGATCGGTTCCGTACCCGACGGCCGACAGTGCAGCCACATCGCCCGATCACGCCAGCGCAGATGAACGCCGTCGCTTCTGTCTATCTCCGCGCCCGCGAATGACTTGCCAATCTCGTCCAACAGCTCCTCGACCTGAGTCGCCCCGCGATGGAAACGGTCTTTTATGATACAAAACTGTGGATACCTCGCTACAAGTTCACCAACACTACCCCCGGTTTCCACCAGAAGTTGTAGCGTCAAGGCCACTGCCAGAGGGGCGTCCCGGGTATGGTGGAGCGCGGGCAGTATGACGCCGCCGTTCCCCTCGCCGCCGATCACGGCGCCCCAGTGGCGCATGGCCGCCGCGACGTTGGCTTCGCCGACGGGCGACTGGTGGTATTCGGCACCCGCCTCCACGCAAACCGTCTCGACGATCTGGCTCGTGGACAGGTTGGCGACCGCCGAGCCCGAGCGGTGGGCAAGGACGAGGCGCGCTGCGAAGGCCAGGGTGTAATCCTCACCGATCGCGTGTCCGTGTTCGTCGACGAGAGCCAAGCGATCCACATCCGGGTCAGAGGCCATACCGAGGTCGGCGCCTTCGGCCGGCACGCGCTCGCACAACGCGGTCATGTTTTGCGGAATCGGTTCAGGTTCGCGCGTAAAGCGGCCGTCGGTCTCCAGCTCGATGCCCACGACATCGCAGCCCAGTCGCTCGAGGAGCGTAGGGAGGATGACTCCTCCCGCACCACGGGCGCAGTCGAGGACGACCTTGAAGCGGCGTTCGGCGATGCGGGCTGGATCGATGAGGTCGAGGGCGAGAACGCGCTCGAGGTGTCGATCGACGGCACCCGAGAGCTCCGCGACTTCTCCGAGTTCCCCCCGAACGTAGGCCGGCGGCTTTCCTGCCCTTAGACTCGCGAGGAACTCGGCTCCCCGCTCGGGCGAGAGGAAAGCGCCGTCGGGGCTGGCGAGCTTGAGAGCGTTCCATTCTCCAGGGTTGTGGCTGGCAGTGACGACGATGCCGCCGCTCAGGCCGCGGTCCTGGATCTCGAGGAGAGCGGTGGGCGTTGGTACGAGTCCCAAGTCGCTGACGTTACACCCCACGGCTTGCAGACCGGCCGTCGCCGCCCGCACGAACGCCGGGCCGCTCGGTCGTGAGTCCCGGCCGATGGCCAGGTGATCGCCCCAACCCTGTTCCTGAACGAAAGTGCCGAACGACGCGGCGAAGCCGGCGACGACCTGGGGATCGAGGTCGATACCCACTCGGCCGCGGATGCCGGAAACGCTGACGACTAAAGTATCTGGAATGGGCATTAGCGACTCCCAATTCGCCCTGACCGCCAAGCCTCCCCACAGCGGGAGCCGCCTCTAATAAAGCGGAGGTGACGAATCTCCTCAAGCTCTCGATCGCTGGACGGGGCAGCCCCGGAGAGGTAGACTGTCTAGTCCGGAGAGATCACCCCTACAGAAAGACTCGAACCGCCAGCGCCTGACGAACGCCTATGACGCCCAAGAACGACTATCGATTCGCTACACGCGCCGTGCACGCCGGGCAGAGCCCGGATCCCGCCACCGGCGCCATCATGACCCCCATCTACCAGACGTCCACCTATGCGCAAGACGCCATCGGCGTGCACAAGGGATACGAGTACGCTCGGGTGTCCAATCCGACACGCACAGCTCTGGAAGACAACGTGGCCGCGCTGGAGGGCGCCACGCACGGCGCCGCTTTTGCCTCCGGGCTCGCCGGCATCGAGGCGATGGTGAAGTTGTGCTCCGCCGGCGACCATGTGATCTGCGGCGCCAACGTCTACGGGGGTACTGACCGATTGTTCCGTCAGGTGCTGGGCCGCCTGGGACTGGAGTTCTCTTTCGTCGATACGCGTGACCCCAGGAATATCGAGGCGGCGGTACGCGAGACGACCCGGCTGATCCTGGTAGAGACCCCGACCAACCCGATGATGCATATCACCGACATCGCAGCAGCTGCAGAGCTCGCCCACCGGGCCGGCGCCTGGTTGATGGTCGACAACACTTTCGCCACACCCTACTTCCAGCGGCCACTCGACCTCGGGGCCGACGCCGTGGTCCATTCGAGTACGAAATACCTCAACGGGCATAGCGACGTGGTCGGGGGCCTGGTACTCACTTCTGACCAGGAGATCATCGAGGGACTACGCTTCATGCAAAAAGCGGCGGGCGCCGTGCCGGGCCCCATGGACTGCTGGCTCGTACTGCGCGGCACCAAGACGCTGCACGTGAGGATGGAGGCGCACGACAAGAACGGCCGTTGCATCGCCGACTGGCTCGACCGGGACAAGCGGGTGCATGAGGTCTTCTACGCCGGCCTGACCTCTCACCCACAGCACGAGCTCGCGAGACAACAGATGAGCGGCTTTGGCGGGATGATCTCCCTCGAGCTGGGGGAGCGAGCGCGGGCAGAGGAGTTTTGCCGACGTACCCAAGTGTTCACGCTAGCCGAGAGTCTCGGCGGAGTGGAGAGCTTGGTTTCCCATCCGGCCGCCATGACGCACGGGTCGGTGCCCAAGGAACTGAGAGATGAGATGGGGATAACCGACGGCCTCGTGCGGCTGTCGGTCGGCATCGAGGACGCGGACGATTTGATGGAGGACCTGAATCAGGCGCTGCCTGGGGGTCGGTGATCGGGGTGCCCAAACACTGAAACGGGACGAGCAATGAGAATCCTGGTCGTCGGCTCCGGTGGCCGCGAGCATACCCTCATCTGGCAACTGAAGCGGGAGCAGCCGGACGCGAAGCTCTACGTCGCGCCGGGTAACGGCGGGACAAAGCCGCTGGCGGAGTCCGTGCCGCTGAAGCCGGAGGAGATTGAGGCTCTCGCCGACTTCGCAGATTCGCGAGAGATCGACCTGACCATCGTCGGCCCGGAGGCACCACTCGTCGCCGGCATCGTCGATCTCTTCGAGCAACGAGGTCTCGCTATCTTCGGCCCCGGCAAACAGGCTGCCGAGATCGAAGGTTCGAAGGCATTCGCCAAAGCGCTCATGGATAGAGCCAAGGTTCCGACTGCAGCGCACAAGACCGTGAATAGCTTCGAGCACGCCGAGCGCTTCATTCGCAAGCACGGCGCGCCCGTTGTCGTCAAGGCGTCCGGCCTGGCCGCCGGCAAGGGATCCATCGTGTGTCATACGCTCGACGAGGCCGTGGACGCGGCACGCGCGATGCTGGTCGATGAGCGCTTTGGCGACGCGGGAGCGACAGTGGTCATCGAGGACTGCCTGGTGGGCGAGGAATTGTCCCTGCTTTACATGACCGATGGTGTGAACGCCCTACCGCTCATCCCGTCGCAAGATCATAAGCCGATCGGTGAGGGAGACACGGGCCCCAATACGGGCGGCATGGGCGCTTATGCGCCGGTCTCCATCGCCGACGACGCCCTCGTCGGTCGGGTCACCGAAGAGGTGATCATGCCGACGTTGCATGCCCTGCGCACCGAGGGGCGCACGTTTCGAGGCGTCCTTTACTGCGGGCTCATCATCGCTGACGGCGATCCGTTCGTGATCGAGTTCAACTGCCGCTTCGGCGACCCCGAGACCCAGGCCATCCTGCCGCTGTTGGAAAGCTCACTCCTGGAAGCGTTCGAGCGCGTCGCACGTGGCGACAAACTAGGCGGAGCCCAGTTCCGCTGGAGCCAGAAAGCGGCGGTGTGCACGGTCCTCGCTGCCGCCGGCTACCCGGGCTCCTACGAGAAGGGGAAAGAGATCGATATCCCGCAATCGCTCGGCGAGGATCCCGAGCTCATCATCTTGCATGCGGGCACCCGGCGCGACCCAGAAGGGAAAATGCTGACGAGCGGGGGTCGTGTCCTCGGAGTCGTGGGCCTGGGAGCCGATATCGGGACCGCGGCGAGCAAATCAAGAAAGGCCGCGGACGCGATCGGGTTCGAAGGCAAGTACTTCCGCCACGACATCGGATATCGAGAAATAGAACGGGAACGTTCCAAGTAGAGGATGCCGGAGCTTCCCGAGGCTGAGACCATCGCGCGCGGTCTGCATGCCGCGCTCGCAAGTCATCGCGTACAACAGGTGCGCATCCACCGGCGCGAGGTCGTCGAGCCCATGTCTACGGTCGCCTTCCGCCGCGCGCTGACTGGCCGCCTCATTTTGAGCGTCGGACGACGAGCCAAGTGGATTGTGGCGACGCTGGATGACGGCTGCCGCTGGGTGACTCAGCTCCGCATGACCGGACGCTTCACCTGGGCGCCCGCCGGTCGCCTACGGGTTGAACCCCACCTCTCGGTGAGCTTGTTGATCGCGAGCGCACCGGGACAAGGCGTGCTTCGCTTCTACGATATTCGCCGCTTCGCCCGCATGTGGGCGCTGACTCCTGCCGAGTGGTCCAAGCTCGATGAACGGCTGGGTATCGAGCCGCTCTCACCGGCCTTCACGCCCAAGTCCTTGAGCAATGCCCTGGGCCGCTCGAGAGCACCGATCAGAAACGTGCTCCTCGACCAAGCGCGTATCGCCGGGATTGGGAACATCTATGCCAGCGAGGCCTGTCACACCGCGCAGATCGATCCGCGTCGAGAAGCGGGCAGCCTGGCGAGGAGCCAGATACGCCGTCTTCACGCGGCCATCCAAACGGTGCTAGAGGAAGCGGTGGGGCGGAGCGGCACTTCGTTCAGCGACTATCGCGACGTTCTGGGCGGCACCGGAGGTTTTCAGGACGTTCTCGCTGTGTACGGCCGTGAGGGAGAAGAGTGTCGACGCTGTGGCGGTGAGATCGAACGAGTCGTCCTTGCGGGACGGTCAGCGTTCTTCTGCGCGCGGTGTCAGAGCTAGTTCACCCGATCAGAACGAATCGATGGAGGCTATCATGCTGCGGCACCTTTTCACGATCTCACTGATCAGCGGTTTCACGCTTGGAAGTGTCGAAGGTTTGCCCGCACAATCGCCAGGTCCGCCACCGCCACCACTCTCCACGTTCAGCATCGTGGCCTGCGATCCCGCCTCGGGCCAACTCGGTGTGGCGATCCAGTCGCGCGTGGTCGCCGCCGGCGCGATCGTGCCCGCTGCGCGTGCCGGGGTTGGCGCGATCGCCTCTCAGGCGAACGCCAACGTGTTGTACAAGCCGCGGGCGTTGATGATGTTGGCAGAAGACGCGAGTCCCGAAGAAGTGAAGCGGCACTTCGTCGCGACCGACTCGCTCATCGAGACACGACAGTTTGCAATCATCGACGCCGAGTGCCGCATCGCGAATCATACCGGGACCGACAACCTCGCCTGGGCAGGCATGAAAAATGGAGAGCATTACAGTGCCCAGGGCAATATCCTCGTCGGCCCTGAGGTTGTCGACAGTATGGCCGCCGCCTTCGAGCGCGCCGAGCAGCTCGGCAAGCCCCTGGCCGAGCGATTGCTGGACACTCGAGCGGGTATACCGAGTATTCATGAACGTCTTCCACCCCGACGACGTGTATCAACCCCTGGGTTCTCGGAGGATCGTCCCGGAGCGCGGTCCCGATATCCGTGAACTGCAGGAGAGACTGGCCGAGCTCGGTTACTTCGCCGGAGAGATCACGAGTCGCCTCGACGCTGCGACGCTCAACGCGCTGGAGAAATTCCAGTCCGATCGCGGGCTCGCTGAGCGGGGCTTTGTCGGACGCCGCACGGTCGCGGAGCTGCAGAAGGAAAACGAAGGATCGGGACGCTGAGCGGCACCGAACTTGTTGCCGTGGCTTGGCCTGTGGGGGTACCTTAGAATTACGGAGTAACTCAAAGGCACGATGAGCATGTGCAGGTCGATATCCCTGCGGCCACTACAGGGAATCCCCTTCCCGGCCGTGGCGCTGGCCGTCTTGCTGTCCCTAGCACTCGCGGCGCCGCTCTCGGCACAAGAACCGCAGTTGTATGCCGACGCCCGCCAGGCGTTGGCCGACGGCGATACACTAGCGGCCCTCACCGCGCTTCGTGCTCTGACCGATTCGGAGCCCGGTTACGCGCCCGGTTGGGGGTTGCTGGGGATCGTGCTCACCGAAGTAGCCAGCGGAGTCGAGACCGACTTCCAACAGCGTCGCGAGGCCGA
>JBDHAI010000108.1:0-8509 GCA_039588155.1 Gemmatimonadota bacterium
ACAACTTACGCTCGCTATCGAGAGTCCGCGAGATGCCTGCGACAGGGTGCCCTCCCAGGTGTTGAACGTTGAGCTGAACGTTGAGCTGAACGTCGAGCGTCGAACGTCGACTGTTGACTGTTGAACGTCGTGTTGCTCTCGGGCAACCACCCGGCGATAATCAGGTGCCATGCTCAAGGTCATATTCATCGGAACGTCGTCGGCGCGACCGACCGTGTCGCGCAATACGAGCGCGCTGGCCATCCAGCGGGAGGGCGATCTCTATCTCTTCGACTGCGGTGAAGGCACGCAGCGCCAGATGATGCGGTACGGCGTGGGCTTCACGGTAAGAGAGATCTACCTGACCCATTTGCACGCCGACCACTATCTGGGCACGGTAGGTCTGCTGCGCACCCTCAGCTTGCAGGGGAGGGAAGAGCCGCTCCGCATCTACACTCCGCCCGGCGGCGCGGAGCTTCTCAGCGAGGCGGTGGGACTCGAGCTGGAAGCGCTCACGGTGCGTCATTCCGATTACACGATCTCGGCTTATGAGGTCAGCCACCCTGGTGGCGCCAACGGTTACGTGCTGCGGGAAGACGAGCGCCCCGGTCGCTTCTATCCCGAGCAGGCGCGGGAGTTAGGGGTCCCCGAGGGGCCGTTCTTCGGTCGCCTCCAGCGTGGCGAGGTGGTGACGCTCGAAGGCGGTAGGGAAGTCAGACCCGAGCAGGTGATGGGAGAGGCTCGGCCGGGCCGCACCGTGGTCTATAGCGGCGATACCCGGCCCTGCGATTCGACGGTGGAGGTGGCCCGCGGGTGCGACTTGCTGATCCACGAAGCGACGTTCTCCGAGGAAGAGAACGAGCGTGCCCAGCGCACGGGTCACTCGACGGCCAGGCAGGCGGGTGAGGTGGCCAAGCAGGCCGGTGCGCGCCGGTTGGTTCTGACGCATCTCAGCGCTCGCTACTCCGAGCGCCCCCATGTGTTGGAGCGCGAAGCCAAGCGTGCCTGTGGCGACACCTGCGAGGTGGTCGTGGCGTACGACGGATTGGTGTTGGAGGTGGAGCTGCAGAAGGAAAGTGAAGTGTGAAAGGTGAAAAGTGAAAAGTTGGCTAACCTGCCACTCTTAACTTTTCGAGTTTCACACTTCACTACTCGAAAGCGCACTCGGGCATGATCGCAATCCAAGTTCCCGGCGACAAATCCATCAGCCACCGCGCCCTCATGCTCGCGCCGCTCGCCGACGGTACTAGCCGACTCAGCGGGTTGGCGCAGGGCGCCGACGTCGCGGCGACGGCCACTGCCATGCGGGCTCTGGGGGTGGAGGAAGCCATTCAGACGGGCCCCGAATTCCTGGAGGTGACGGGGCCGGTCGAGCTTCGTGATCCCGACGCACCTATCGACTGTCAAAACAGTGGGACCACTGCCCGTCTGCTCCTCGGATTGACCGCCGGGGCCAGAGTCACCGCGACATTCGACGGCGATGCCTCGCTGCGCCGCCGACCCATGGCTCGCGTCCTCGATCCACTCCGCTCCGCGGGGGCCGAGGTTCGTGAACTAGGGGACCCGGGCCGCCTGCCCGTGCGGGTGGCCGGCGGAGCGCTTCGCGCTATCGAGCACCGGAGTCCCGTCGCCAGCGCGCAGGTCAAGAGCGCACTTCTGTTCGCCGGACTGAGCGCGGGCGTACCGGTCACCGTCTATGAGCCAGGCCCGTCCCGGGATCACACCGAACGATTGCTGACGGCCATGGGCATGAGCGTGGAGACCGAGTCGCTCTCCGACGGTTTCAGAGTGGGCCTCGCGGTCTCCGACCGTCCACCTCACCCCCTGGATCTCCAGGTGCCGGGTGACTTTTCGTCCGCAGCCTTCTGGATCGCCCTTGCCGTCTTGGGTGGCGCCGGGAACGGCGTGCGCATAGAAGGCGTAGGGCTCAATCCCCGGCGCACGGGTCTTTTGCGCGTCCTCGAGGCCATGGGAGCCGCCATCGATGTGCGCGGCCGCGGCGAAACGGCGGGGGAGCCGGTGGGCGACATCGTCGCTCGACCTTCGTCGCTGACCGGCGTCGCGGTACCCGCAGACTGGCTGCCGACTCTCGTCGACGAGATACCGGTGCTCGCCTGCATCGCCTCGCGGGCAGCTGGAACGACGGAGATCAGGGGCGCGGCGGAGCTACGGGTGAAGGAGAGCGATCGTTTGGCGGCGTTACACGCGAACCTAGCCACGTTGGGTGTTACTTGCCGTGAGCTGGCGGATGGATTGTCGATCGAGGGGACAGCCGGTGGCCTCGCGGGCACGATCAACAGCCATGCTGACCACCGGATCGCCATGTCGTTCGGTGTGCTGGGGGCGCTGACCGGCAGCAGCATACGAGTCGACAACCGTACGAGCGTCGAAGTATCGTATCCTGGTTTTTGGGACGAGCTGCAACGGATCGAGCGCAGGCGGGAGGCGTAATGATCATCACGATAGACGGGACGGCCGGCTCAGGTAAGACGACGACGGCCCAGGCGGTCGCTCGGCGGCTGGGCTTCTTGCATCTCGATTCAGGCGCCCTATACCGCGCCTTCGCCGTCGCTGCCTGCCGGGTCGGCTGGGCGAGCCCGTCGGGTGTAGTGCCGGCTGAGAAGATCGCCGAGCTCGCCACCCGCAGTGTCAGCGCTGAGGTGCAGGCCGGATCCGTCGCGGTCCTTCTGGGCGGCCGCCGGTTGAACGACGAGTTGCGGTCTCCCGAGGTGTCTGCCTGCGCTTCGAAAGTCTCGGCCTTTCCCGAAATCCGCGCTCGCGTCGACGGTCTGCTGCGTCGCCTGGCTCGGGACTACCAGGGCGGCATCGTCTGTGAGGGCCGCGACATGGGCACCGTGGTCTTTCCCGACGCCGCGCTCAAGGTCTTCATGATGGCGGAGGCCGACGAGCGCGCACGGCGGCGCCTGCTTCAGCGGGGTGAGTCCGTCAACGAAAAGAGCGTGGAAGTCGAGACCCGCCGCCTGGTCTCGCGTGACACCGCCGACTCGCAGCGGGAGGTCTCGCCGCTGCGGAAGCCGGACGATGCGTTGGTCGTCGACACGACGCGACTCAGCTTCGAAGAGCAGGTCGCGCTGATCGAGTCAGCGGCCAAGGAGCGCCTTGACACGGGTTAAACGGGCGGGGTACATTGCCCCGTTAATTCCGGGGCGCGGCTTAAGTCCCTGTGGCGGAAGAGGTGGAGGTCCGGTAACGCCGCCGGGATGCATGGGTGCGCCCATTTTTGCATTCTAACTCAACGTCTGTGGGGTCGCCGATCCGGGCCACGGCGAAGTCGTCAAACCCAATGGTAAAAGAGAACAGCGAGGTCACTCCCTCGACCGACGCGGAGACCGCAGGAGACATTCCTCAGCAGGTGGATCTGGCTTCAGAGCCAGGCGCGAATGATGCGCCGGATCCAGCAGCGAAACCTCCCAAGCAAGAAGCCAGCGAAGATCGATCCAAGTCCGGGAACGGCGGCCTGGCCGTGCACGGCAATGTGATCGATGAGGAAGAATACTCCTCAGAGGAGTACGAGGACATGCTCGCGATGTACGAGGACACCCTCAAGAACATCGAGGAGGGTGAAATCGTCAAGGCGACGGTCCTGCGTATCACCGACACAGCCGCCATCCTCGATCTCGGCTTTAAGTCGGAGGGTTCCGTGCCGTTGGACGAGTTTCGGTCCGCTGACGAGGTCGAGCCGGGCCAAGAGGTCGATGTCTTCCTCGAGAAGCTCGAGGACCAGGAAGGCGTCGTCGTCCTTTCCAAGAAGAAAGCCGACTTCCTGCGCGTCTGGGAACAGATCAAGGAAGCGTACGATGCCGATGAACCTATCCGCGGCATCATCAAGAAGAAGGTGAAGGGTGGCGTTACGGTCGACATCATGGGAGTCGACGCGTTCCTCCCCGGATCACAGGTCGCGCTGCGCCGCGTGCCCAACGTCGATGATCTGGTGGGTCAGGAGTTCGACTTCAAAATCCTCAAGCTGAACAAGCGCCGGCGCAACATCGTCGTCTCGCGCCGCGTCATTCTCGAGCAGGAGCGCGGCGAGAAGCGAGAGCTGCTGAAAGGCGAGCTCGAAGTTGGCCAGTTGCGCAAAGGCATCGTCAAGAACATCACCGACTTCGGTGCGTTTATCGACCTGGGCGGCATGGACGGGCTGCTGCACATCACCGACATGTCATGGGGCCGTGTGGGTCACCCGAGCGAGATATGCAACATGGGTGACGAGATAGAGGTGAAGATACTCGACATCGATTGGGACCGAGAGCGCATCTCTCTAGGACTCAAACAGCTCGAGCCGCATCCCTGGAAAGATGTTGAGGAGAAATACCCGGTCGGTGCCCGTGTGCGCGGCAGGGTCGTTTCGATCACCAATTACGGTGCCTTCGTCGAGCTCGAGCGCGGCGTTGAGGGCCTGGTGCACATCTCCGAGATGAGCTGGACTCGGAATGTCAGACATCCGTCGCAGCTCGTATCCATTGGTGAAGACATTGAGGCTGTGGTCCTGAAGGTCGATCCCGAGGAAGAGAAAATATCCTTGGGGATCAAGCAGGCGGAGGAAGATCCCTGGCTCAGCTTGCCCGAAAAGTACCCTCCGGGAACACGCATTCGCGGCAAGGTCCGTAACCTGACTTCGTTCGGCGCCTTCGTCGAGGTCGAACCCGGCATCGATGGTCTCGTCCATGTGTCCGATATGAGCTGGACGAAGCGGATCCAGCATCCGTCCGAGGTTCTCAAGAAGGGCGATGACGTCGAAGTCGTAGCGCTGACCATCGACGTTGACCAGAAGCGCATCTCGCTCGGACTGAAGCAGACCGAGGACGATCCCTGGTACACACTGGCGCAGACCTACGCGCCCGGCACCGAGACGACTGGGGTAGCGGTTCGCCTTCTAGACAAGGGGATCGTCGTCGATCTGGGCGGTGACGTCGAGGGCTTTGTACCCGTTTCGCAGATTGTCGAGGATCGCGAAATCCATAGTCCCAGCGAGGTCGTGAGGGAAGGCACCACCCTGGGTATGAAGGTGATGGAGTCGGATCCCATCAACCGGCGTATCGTTCTCCAGGTCACCGATCTGCCCGAGCTCGGCCCCGAGCCCGAAGTCGCGGAGCCTTCAGAAGATGAAGCGACCGCAGGGGCGGAGACGGCCGCTTCCGAAGACGAGGTCGTCGCAGTCGCCGAAGAAACCGTCGAGGTGACAGATGAGGTCGAGGCCGATGTCGAGGTGACAGACGAGGTCGAGGCGACAGACGAAGTCGAGGCCGATGTCGAGGTGACAGACGAGGTCGAGCCAGATGTCGAGGTGACGGACGATGTCGAGCCAGATGTCGAGGCGAAAACCGAGCAGGCAGAGCCGGAGGACGTAACCGAAGAAGAAGACGCGGCTGACGAGGAGCCATCCAAAGAAGACGAGAAGAAAGACTGAGGGCGCGGGTTCATGCGCAAGTCGTAGGCTTTTCGAGGGGGCGGGTTAGACCGCCCCTTCGTGTTTAGCTTGGCGGTGCCGCACCACTGCCAGTTCATTATCGTCCGAGGCAACACCGAATGCTCGCGATCGAATACTCATTGCTCGAGTGATTTGTGGGTGTAACTGGGATCTTATCGATGGACCGAATCAGCATGAAGACGTGGACGTGGCGAGTTGTGGGGGCCGCCGCACTGGCGGCTGCGGGATTCGGGCTCACCTGCGCCGGCTCTCCGAACGGTTCTCCGGGCCCGGCGGTTCCGGCGCCCAGGCCGTCCGACCGGGACGCGCGGGCGCGGGATCGGGCTGCCGAGCGGGACTACCGTGAAGCGCAAGACCAATTCCGGGAAAACGACTATGCGGTCGCCGAGTCGCTGGCGTACTACGTGGCCGAGGAGTACCGCGAAACGCGTTGGCGAGGGCCGGGGCTTCTACTTTCGGCCCAGGCCGCCTTCCAGTTGAACGATGTCGAGGGCGCGACATTCAAGGCCTCGCGCTATCTGACGCTCTACCGCGCCTCCGATCCCTTGCGCGCGCCCGGTCTGATCTTGGTGGCAAGGGCTCTCTACGTCGAGGGCTTCGCGCTGGAAGCTGCCGACAGCCTGCTGGCGACCCCGGTCGATTTCGACACCGAGCGCGAGGAGGCGGCGCAGCTGGCCCGACAAATCGTCGCGGAGCTCGGCCTCGGCGAGATCGAGGCGGTCACCCAGCGCTGGCCGGCCGGTCATCCTTTGCGTTCCGTCTTCGAAGTGGAGCGTGCGTCTCTGCTGCTCGCCGCGGGTCATAGCGAGGAGGGCCGCGATGTGGCGCGTGCCGTCGCCGAGGCGGATCCCCTCGAGCCGGAGCGCAATCGCGCTAAAGCCATCGCGTCCGGCGAGGTGGAGACGGAGCAGTGGCGGCCGATCATCGGCGCCGTGCTCCCGCTCACCGGAGCGCTGCAGGCCTACGGTCGAGCCGCGGAGGAAGGTATACGGCTCGCCATCGACGATTACAACAGTCGACACGTCGACCAGGTAACGCTGATCGTCCGTGACGACGGCGACCGCTACGAAAGTGATGGCGAGCTGATGCGTGAGCTCGAGCGGCTGGGCGCTTCGGCCGTCGTTGGGCCACTACGTACCGAGGGGCTCGAGGTGGCGGCGCGGGACCGTCGCGACAACGATCTGTTGATCGTCAGTCCTACAGCGCTGGAGAATTTCAGCTTCGAGCGTAACACGTTCTCGCTCTGGAGTACTACCGAGCGCGTGACGCGGGGCGCCCGGGCCCTGGCCGGTTTCGCGGTTCGCGACCTACAGTTGAAGCGCTTCGGCGTCCTCTACCCCAGCACGCAGGAGGGTAGGACACAGCTGGCCGCCTTTGCCGACGCCGTGCGCGCCCGCGGCGGCGAGATCTCGGCGACGATCGCCTACGAAGACACGACCCAAACCTTCGAAGCGCCTCTGACGTTCTTGGGTGAGGCAAACCCGCAGGCGATCTACGCGCCAACCAGCAGGCCGGAAATCGTCATTCAGCTGTCCCCGCAGTTCTCATACTATGGTCTGCGTGGCGTTCAGGTGCTGGGAGATGCCGAGTGGTCGGACCCGATGGTGCTGAGGCGCGTCGAGCCCCGCTTCATCAACGGGACGATCATCTCTACCTTCCTCCATCGCACCAGCCCCTCGATTCGCTGGCAGGAATTCGTGGAGGCGTACGAGCGCAAGTACCGAAAGGGACTGGGTGACAGCCTGGTCCCGGCCCTGGCCTACGACGCGACCCTGCTGATCCTCCATTCGTTGCCTTGGGGGTTCCCGCGTCGCTCGGCCATCGCGCGCTCGTTCAACAGTATTCGAAGCGTACCGGGGGCGACGGGTGTGTTTTCGGTGGAGAACGGGGCTATCACGCGCCGCCCGTTCTTGCTCGGTGTGAAAGACCGAGAGCTTGTCCCGGCCTTCGAGGAGCTGAGAAGCGGACGCAATACCTACGATCGGGAACCCTGACGATGACCATGCGGGAGAAACTCAAGCGGCTGGCCGAGCTGAGGTCGCAGGCGGAGCTCGGCGGCGGCGAAGCGCGCATAAAGGCACAACACGAGAAAGGTAAGCTGACCGCTCGCGAGCGACTCGACCTTCTGTTGGACGAAGGATCGTTTCGGGAATACGACCGCTTCGTCACTCACCGAGAGAGCGAATTCGGTTTGGCCGACCAGAAGGTCCTGGGCGATGGGGTCGTCACGGGCCAGGGCCGAATCCACAGTCGTCGGGTTCTCATCTTCTCGCAGGACTTCACCGTCTTCGGTGGCTCACTATCGGAAGCCCATGCCGAGAAGATCTGCAAGATCATGGATATGGCCATGAAAGCCGGAGTCCCCTTGATCGGCATCAACGATTCCGGAGGCGCACGGATCCAGGAGGGGGTAAAGTCGCTGGGCGGCTACGCCGAACTGTTCTGGCGCAATACGCAGGCGTCCGGAGTCGTTCCGCAAATCAGCGTCGTACTGGGTCCCTGCGCGGGTGGCGCCGTCTACTCGCCTGCGATCACCGACTTCATCTATATGGTCGACGGCATCTCCTACATGTTCGTCACGGGGCCCGATGTCGTGAAGACGGTGACCCACGAGGAGGTGGATTTCGAGCGCCTCGGCGGCGCCGAGATCCACGGCGGTACATCCGGCATCGCCCATTTCGTCAGCGACTCCGAGCCAGCCTGTCTCGAGCAAGTGCGTGAGCTGTTCCGCTACATCCCTCAGAACAACATGGAGGAGCCGCCGATGGGGCCCGGTGACGACCCGGTCGATCGGAAAGACGAAGAGCTCCTCAACATCGTGCCCGACAACCCAAACAAACCCTACGACGTGCACGAGGTCATCTCTCGCGTTGTGGACGAGGATAGCTTCTACGAAGTCCACGCCGACTACGCGAAGAACATCGTCGTGGGCTTTGCGCACCTCGGTGGGCACTCCGTCGGCATCGTCGCCAACCAACCCGCGGTGCTCGCCGGCGTTCTAAATATCGACTGCTCGATGAAGGGCGCCCGGTTCATTCGCTTTTGCGACGCGTTCAATATCCCCATCGTCACCTTCGAGGA
>JBDHAI010000109.1:0-8107 GCA_039588155.1 Gemmatimonadota bacterium
GGCGCCGCGGCGTCGCCGCCCTTCGATGTCGACGCCGACCGCATGCACATCTACGGAGACTCCGCAGTGGCGGCCGCGGGAGAAGTCGTCGCGGTGCGAGGTGAGTTGATCGCAAACTCCGACTCCATGGATCTCGACCTGGGGAGAGATGAGCTGTGGCTGTTGGGTGATCCCAACGTGACCGCGAGCGCGATGGTGCTGGAAGGCGATTCGATCCTCGTCCTGATGGACGCGAGCCAGATCAACGAAATTCAGGCTTGGCCCAACGGCATCGCTCTGGGACGTGAGATGGAACTGCGGGCTCCGTTTCTGCGCTTCTTCGTCGCAGGCGAAGAAATCGAGCGGGCTGTGGCCAGCGCCGGAGATCCGCTGCGTACCGGCGCCATCGACCGCACCGAGGATACGCCCTGGGCGGAAAGTCGATCTCAGGACTATCTGGTCGTCGCGGATTCGCTGGAGATCCGCCGCCCTGGCGGACAGTTGGATCGGGTGGTTGCCATCGAGCGCGCAGAGGCAAGAAGCCTGACCCCGGTTGACCCCAGCGATCTCGTCTTGGGCTACGATTGGATGGTTGGCGACACGATTACCGGCTTTTTTACGGCACCAGACTCGTTCGCCGCGAATGGCCAAGAAGTACAGCTCAGCCATCTGGTCGCGACCGGCAACGCCCGCGCGCTGTATCACATGCTCGACCAGAATCCGGAGGGCGCGTCGGCGCAGTGTAGCGACCGGCCGGCGGTCAACTACGTGATCGGCCGAGCGATCACCTTGTGGCTCGAGAGCGGAGAAGTCCAGGATGCGCTCGTTGTTGGACCGGCGACAGGCCTTTACAACGAAGTGCTTCCTTGCGATGTCGTCTCGGACAGCGCCGCGATGGCAGACTCGTTGTTGAGGATCGAAGCGGACACGGCGAGGACGGCGCGGGACACGATTGATGTGTCATTGCGGGGCACAGCGAGATGAACGGTGCCGGAGGCTTGCGGGTCTACGTCGAGGATCTCCCGTCGCATGACGCGCCGATGCTGATCGCACTGCGTCAACTTCTGGCAGAAGCGGATGCAGAGGGTCGTGTCGGTCGTCAGCGCATGGCCGCCCTGTTTCGAGAAGCGTACCTGAGCGAATACGGTGAAGTGACTCAGGATGGATCGCCTGAGAATCGTCGGCTTACCGAGATTCGACGCATGACGGCGGAAGAGGTGGCAAGGTACCTGGATGAGCAGGTGCTCGGCCGTCTTGCAGGTGACGGTTGGCTGGACAGGAACGGCGAGAGCGAGGTGTCATCGATCGGGTTCTCCCAGAACGCTTGGTCGGAAATCGCGGCCGATCGCGAAGCATTTGGCGAGCTGCTCGATCGCGAAATCGATTGGCGACTGCGGGCGTGTGAGTATACGCCCGGAGACCAGACCGTTGCGGGTGAGAGCAGGATGTCGACCCAGGGCCTCATCAAGATCTACAAGAAGCGCAAAGTGGTAGATGAGGTCGACATCGAACTCCGTCAGGGCGAGATCGTAGGGTTGCTGGGCCCCAATGGAGCGGGGAAAACGACGACATTCTACATGATCGTCGGCCTAGTGCCCCCCGACGCCGGTGAGGTCTACCTGGATGGCGAACCGTTGACCCGGGTGCCGATGTATAGGCGAGCTCGACGCGGTATCGGTTACCTATCGCAGGAACCGTCCGTTTTCCGGAGGCTGACGGTCGAACAGAACATCATGGCCATCCTCCAGACCTTGCCCTTCTCGGATGCGGAGCGTCAGGAGCGACTCGAGGCGTTACTAGATGAACTGTCGATAAAGCACCTGCGTAAGAGCAAGGCCTACTCGCTTTCGGGTGGCGAACGACGCCGTCTTGAGATCACTCGAGCGCTGGTCACCAAACCGAAATTCATGTTACTCGACGAGCCCTTTGCAGGCATCGACCCGATCGCCGTAGATGATATCCAACGCATCGTAGCCGATCTGAAGCGACGCGGCCTGGGAGTGCTCATCACCGATCACAACGTACGAGAGACTCTTTCGATAACCGACCGTGCCTACGTCATGTTCGATGGGAAGATTCACATCGAAGGGACTTCGCAGCAGTTGGTGAACGACCCGCAGGCGCGCAAGCTATATTTGGGAGAAGATTTCCGCCTCTAGAGAGGACAACGAATGAAGATCGGTCTGCAGCAGAGCGTCAGATTAGGTCAAGAACTGAGGATTAATCCGCGTCTGTATCAGGCGATGGATTTGCTCTATATGCCCCTCCTCGACCTGCAGCAGCACCTCAAGCAGGAGCTTGTCCAAAACCCGTTCCTGGAACTCGTCGAACCGACGGACGATCCGGCCGATGAGAACACGGAGAACGAGAAGGAGAAGGACGAGAATGAGGTCGATTGGGAGGACATTCTTCTCGACGGTTTCGACAGCGGAGGCCGGCGCGAAGAATATGAAGAGAGGGAGTACTACGAGCCTACGGCTGTGGCGACGCGAGATCTCTACGACCACCTGCATGATCAGATCTCCTTGCTGCGACTCGAGCCACGACAGATCATCATAGCGGAAGAGATCATCGGTAACATCAACGAGATCGGGTTCTTGACTTGCTCGTTAAACGATGTTCTCGAGTCGCTGAATCGTTTTCTGCAAAGCGCAGAGGGGGCCGCGGCAGGTTTCGGAGACGAGCCGCCCTTCGCGATCGAAGAAATCGAATTGGTGCTCAAGGTCATTCAAGCTCTCGACCCGGCCGGCATCGCCGCTCGCAATCTACGCGAATGCCTGTTGCTGCAACTCAACGATTCGGCGATGGAGGACGGGTTGGTCTACGAGATCGTCGACAAGCACTTCGAGCAACTCGTCAACCACCGCTGGGCCGAAGTATCCAAAGAGCTGGGCGTCAGCCCACAAGAAGTGCAGTCCGCGGCTGATCAGATCGCCAAGCTAGACCCGAAGCCCGGTCTGCAGTACGCCGGTGGTGAAGGGAACTACATCATTGCCGATCTCGTGGTCGAAAAAGTCGACAGTGATTACATCGTCTTCCACAACGACACGGCGTTACCGCGCTTGAGACTGTCCCGCTCTTATCGAGAGGTCGCACGTGACAAGGCGAAGTTCAAAGGTGAAAACAAGGAGTTCATCTCGAATAAGCTCAACAATGCCAACTGGATGTTGCAGGCTATCGAACAGCGCCGTCAAACCATGCTCAAAGTGATGAACTTCATCGTGAACCGGCAGCGAGACTTTTTCGAGGAAGGCATCGAACAGCTCAAGCCGTTGACGCTGCGCGAGGTAGCTGAGGTCATCAACATGCACGAATCCACGGTCTCCCGGGTCACAAATCAGAAATACGTGCAGACTCCGCGAGGCGTCTTCCCGCTCAAATTCTTCTTTTCCAGTGGTCTTTCCACGGATTCCGGCGAGGATGTGTCGGCCCGCGGCATCAAGGCGAGAATACAGAAACTCGTAAACGAGGAAGATCCGAAGAAGCCGCTCACGGATCAGGCGATCGTCGATATCCTGAAACGCGAGGGCATCAATATCGCCCGCCGAACCGTAGCCAAATACCGTGACCAGCTGGGCGTCCTTTCAGCCCGCATGCGGAAGCGCGTATGAGTCAGGCGGCCACAGCTCGTGAGGGAGAGGGCCAGCGAACGGGTTGGGATTCCGGCCTGCGCCACGACTTTTCCGTTGTCATTCCTGCACTGAATGAAAGAGAGAACATCGCCGAGCTGTTCGCGGAGCTCGACGCCGCCTTCCAGAAGCACGATCTGAGCGGCGAGGTCATCTTTGTCGATGACGGCTCGACCGACGGAACCGAAGAGGTCGCCAGGCGCGAGGGAGCCCGGCTGCGGCGCTTCAAGCTAGCGCGCCATAAAGTCAACCTGGGCAAGACCGAGGCGTTGCTGACGGGAGTGCGGGCGGCCAACACGGAGTGGATCGTCCTGTTCGACGCTGATTTACAGCACAGCCCTGAAGAGATCGCACGCTTCTTGGCCGAGACAGAGAAGGGCTACGACATCGTGTGTGGCCGGAAGGTCGGCAAGTATAAGAAACGACTTGTGTCGAACATGTATAACTGGTTGTCTCGCAAGGCGTTTCGGGTACCGGTCCGCGACCTCAACTCCATGAAGATCTTTCGCAAATCGGTGTTGGACGACATCCACCTGCGACACGACTGGCATCGCTTTTTCGTCGTTCTCGCCTACGCGCGCGGATACAGTGTGAGCGAAATCGACATTAGACTCTACCCACGCAGGCGAGGCGACACGAAGTACGGAGGATCGGGGCGAGTGTTTGTCGGCCTCTTGGATCTTGTCGCCGTATGGTTCCTGCTGCTCTTCAGCCGCAAACCTATGATCCTCTTCGGATTCACCGGTCTCATCCTCATCCTCCTTGGCGTACTCGTGGGTATCGTCGCGATCGTCATGCGAGTCTTAGGGGAAGGTTTTCGCCCGCTGCTCAATCTGGTCGTCCTGCTCGTCGTGCTGGGTGTGTCCCTGTGGGGTTTCGGGTTCGTCGCCGAACTTGTCGCAACGCTTCGTGCGGAGGTTGACGACCTGAGAGATGGCTTGCGCCAGCTTCGGGACAAGCTCTAGGTGGGGAGGGGAGTGGGGTCAGAGTCCGGGGTACCAAAGTCTCCAGGGGAGAGGCGCATCTCGGTTGTGCAGCTGACCTGGGCCGCGCTGGCCGGCCTGGTGGCAGCGCACGTCATCCTGGCCATTCTGCTGTTTGACCCCAAGCCGTTTGTCGGAGGCGACAACGCCGGTTACATGATTCTGGCGGAATCGCTGCAGACCGGTCAGGGGTATCGAAACATTCATCTACCGGCTGCACCTCTTCACTCACAGTACCCGCCCTTCTATCCGATAATTCTCGCCTTCGTACAGGCATTGGGCGGAGGCTTGATGGCGTTCAAGGTGCTTTCCGTCCTATTCACCACGGCGACCGTGGTCGCGGTGTTCATGTTGGGCCGGGTTCGTCTCGGCTGGCAAGTCGGATTGGCGATCGCTGCACCTTTCGCGCTCAATCCGGTCTTGCTCTACTACTCTCACTGGGTCCTCTCCGAGGCGCCCTTTGTGCTGTTGACCCTGCTGGCGCTATGGGCGTCGGAGCGGATGACGGAGTCGAATCGTTTTTTTGCGATCACGCTGATCGCGGGGCTCTTGGCTTTTTTGACGCGGTCGGCCGGCCTGCCTCTGCTGGTCGCGCTCTTGCTCGCGCTGGGCTGGCGAGGTCTTTGGCGGCAGCTGGCTGTGGCCGGCGGGGCGACTTTAGCGGTCGTGGGGGGCTGGTGGGTTTGGGGACGCATAGCGGCCACTGCCGGCGAGCAAGTCTATACGGGCAACTTCTTGGCCGTCAATCCCTATGATCCCAGCTTGGGTATTATCGGCCCGGGCGACCTGCTGGCTCGGACGGTCGAGAACGTTCGCCTCTACAGCATCCAGGTGCTGCCCGAATCTCTGGCCGGTGCCGAAGCGGGCGGCATGAATCTGCTCGCGCTGCTCGCCGCGCTGTTGATCATTGCACTTGCCCTGGTGGCATGGGTACGCGACATCCGCAAAGTGCGGGTGGTCGAGCTATTCGCTGTACTCTACGCCGCGCTGATCATTCTCTGGCCAGAAGTCTGGACCGACCGCCGCTTCCTATTGCCGCTACTCCCGGTGTTGCTGTTTCTTGCCGCAGCGGGTGTCGTTTGGTGCTTCCAGTTCATCCGCGCCAAACGGCCCGTTTGGCTGTTACCGGCACTCGGACTGCTGTTGGTGCTGCTGGCCATCCCTGGGCATGTCCGATCGGTACGCTACAGCCGACATTGCATGAGCGTTTATCAGCAGGGCGATCCGCTCGCCTGTTACCCGACGCCATGGCGAGCCTTTGTCGAGGCGGCGAACTGGGTACGAGCGAATACGCCTGACGACGTCATCGTGGTCAATCGCAAGCCGCGGCTTTTCTACTACTTTTCGAAACGGCGGGGTGAGGTTTACCCGTTCACGAGCGATGATGACGCGATGCTGGTTTTCTTGGACCGCATTGCTGCGGACTATGTCGTGGTGGCTGCGATCAGCGGCACGACATTTCGCTACCTGGTACCTGTGATACGCAGCGTGCCCGACCGCTTTGAGCTGGTGCATGTGGTCGGTGACCCCTCTGCTCCCGATGCTTGGGTGTTGTCATACCGCACATCGACCGCAGCGGCCATAGATCCGGAGGAAGCGCGCTAATGACGGTTGTCGCGCCTCGAGTTCTCATCCTTTTGGGTACCCGGCCCGAAGCTATCAAACTGGCCCCGGTGGCAACGGCTCTGCGCACTCGCCAGGAAGATGTCCAAGTGCGGATCGTGTCCACCGGCCAGCACGACGATCTCCTCGACAGCGCCGTGCTCAGCCTGGATATGGTAATCGATGAGGACCTGGAGATCATGAAGCCGGAGCAGGATCTCTACGACATCGGTATTGGCTGTCTCGACAAACTCCGGACGACACTGCGCGGCTGGAAACCCGACGTTGTGGTCGTCCAGGGCGATACGGCCACCGTATTCTTTGGCGCTCTGGCGGGTTTCTACGAGCACGCGAAGGTGGCACACGTCGAAGCCGGATTGAGATCGCACGACAAGTGGGCGCCGTTCCCGGAGGAGGTATATCGCAGGCTCACCGATGTCGTCTCCGACTTCTATTTCGCCCCAACGGTGACCTCGAAAGAAAACTTATTGGCCGAAGGGGTTCGAGAGGAGCATATCAACGTAACTGGCAACACCGTGATCGATGCCCTGCAAGAACTCGTGCGAGCGGAACTTCCGGTGGCCCATCCTGTTCTTCGGAGGGCGCTCGACGACGATCGACGGTTGATCCTCATCACCGCCCATCGCCGCGAATCGTTCGGCGAACCGATTCGGGAAGCCTTCGGCGCCTTGCGTACCTTAGCCGAAGAACACCCCGACGACGTCTTCATTTATCCCGTCCATCCCAATCCGAACGTCTTGCGGCCGGCCCATGAGCTACTGGCCGAGCTGCCGAACTTCAAGCTGATCGAGCCGATCCCGTACTCTGAATTAGTGCAGCTGCTCTCGCGCTCCTCGTTGGTTCTGACCGACTCGGGCGGGATACAGGAAGAGGGGCCCACATTCGGCGTGCCCGTGCTGGTGATGCGTGAAGTCACCGAACGGCCCGAAGGGGTCGATGCCGGAGCGGCCGCGTTGGTTGGGACGTCGCGAGAGTCGATACTCAGTCTGGGGCGGGAGTTGCTCAACGACCCGGAAGCGCACCGCCGCATGGCGCAGGCTCAGAACCCTTATGGAGACGGCCGGGCAGGCGAACGTATAGCGGACATACTGATTCATGAGCTACTCGGCGTGCCTCGGCAAACGGAGGACTGGCGCTGAGGGTCTTAATGCAGTGCCTCTACTATCCGCCCGAGGTCGGCGGTCTAGAGAGCCATGTCGCCGGCCTGGCCGAAGGCTTGGCCAGGGCCGGCCATCAGGTGACCATGCTGACCTCGCGCTCCCAGCCCCAGTTGCCACGTCACGAGGAGGTGGGTGGAGTCAGTGTGCACCGGGTTTGGATGCCGGGAAGATCTCCGCTCGCCTGGATGGCGCATATCGGAGCCACTATTCCGAAGCATGCGCGGCTGGCTCGTGAAGCCGATGTCTTGCACGCCCACACTTTCGCCTGTGGCATACCGCCGATGGTCGAACCGAAGGGTCGCCCTTTCGTTCTCACGCTCCACACGTCCCATTTCTTGGTACGTTCCGAACGACCCATCTGGCGCTCCGTCTTTCGGCGCGTCATTCGCGCGGCCGACTACCTGCTGACGACAAGCGAGGAGATTAGACAAGTCGCGGAGACGATCTACCCGCATCCTCGCTCGGAGGCCATCACCAACGCCGTGGACACGCGGCGCTTCGCGCCCAAGCGAGGAGTAGTCACCGGCGGGCCAAAGAGGATCATCGTACCCAGGCGCCTGTTCGCGAAGAATGGCGTCGAGTACTTCGTCCGGGCCATGCCACTGATCTTACGCGAATTGGAGGTGACGGCACAGATCGTCGGAGACGGGCCTGAGCACAACAGGCTGGTGGAGCTGGCCTCCGAGCTAGGAGTCAGTGAACGGATAGAGTTTCTCGGGGCGCGAGCGAACCA
>JBDHAI010000110.1:0-14149 GCA_039588155.1 Gemmatimonadota bacterium
GACGTCGGCCATGCTGGAGCCGGCGGCCTCGAGGACCGCCGACAGGTTTTCGAACACGCGCTCCGCCTGTTCGACGACGCCGCCTTCGACGAACTCGCCGGTGGCGGGATCGAGGCCGATCTGACCGGCGGTGTAAACGAAGCCGCCGCTGACGATCGCCTGCGAGTAGGGGCCGATCGCCGCCGGGGCCCCGTCCGTGTGTACGCGCTCTCTGTCAGCCATTAGAAGAGTCCCTCGATCTGACCTTTTTCATTCACCCGCATTCTGAGCGCGGCAGGTGCCCTGCCCAGCCCGGGCATGGTCATGATGTCGCCGGTGAGGACGACAACGAACCCGGCGCCGGCCGAGACCCGCGCCTCGCGGACCAAGATCTCGAAGTCGGTAGGCCGCGCGCGTTTGAATGGGTCGTCGCTCAGCGAGTACTGGGTCTTCGCCATACAAACCGGCAGGTCGCCGAAGCCGAGCTTTTCGAGCTCGGCGAGCTGCTTCTCGGCGGCCGGCGCGTAGTTGACGCCGTCGGCGCCGTAGACCTTGGCCGCGATAGTCTCGACCTTCTGCTTGAGCGGAAGCTCGGTCGAATAGAGCGGCGCGAACTTCGCCTCTCCCTGTTCGAGCGTTGCGCGCACGGTGTCGGCGAGCTCGAGACCGCCCTGGCCGCCTTGGGACCAGATCTCCGTCTTGACGCAGGGCACGTCCAGTTCGGCGCAACGCTCCATGATCAATCGGTGCTCTTCGTCCGTATCGCCGTCGAAGACGTTGAGCGAGATGATCGGCGGCACCCCGTGCTGCTTGATGTTCTCGATGTGCGCGTCGAGGTTCGCGAGACCACGCTCCACCGCCTCGGGGTCGGCCTTGGCGAGGTCCTCCTTGGCGGCGCCGCCGTGGTGTCGCAGCGCCCGGGTGGTGGCGACGATGACCGCGGCCTGGGGATCGAGGCCGCCGGCCCGGCACTTGATGTTGAAGAACTTCTCGGCGCCCAGATCCGATCCGAACCCGGCCTCGGTGAGCACGATGTCGCCGAGCGCCAGCCCGGTCTTGGTGGCGATGATCGAGTTGCAGCCGTGGGCGATGTTGGCAAAGGGCCCGCCGTGCACGAAGGCCGGCCCGCCCTCCAGCGTCTGCACCAGGTTCGGCGACAGGGCATCCCTCAGCAGCACGGTCATCGCCCCCTCGGCGCCGAGGTCCGAGGCGCGAACGGGCTCTCCCGCTGCCGTGTAGCCGACGACGATGCGGCCGAGCCGCGCCGTCAGGTCGTGGATGTCGCTCGCCAGACAGAAGACGGCCATGATCTCGCTGGCCGCCGTGATCACGAAGCCATCCTGTCGCGGCACACCGTCCACGGCCCGGCCGAGGCCGATGACGGTGCTGCGCAGCGCGCGGTCGTTCATGTCGACGGAACGCGGCCAGGTGATGCGGCGAACGTCGACGAGGGGTTCCTTAGCGAAATTGATGTGCGCGTCCAGCATAGCCGACAACAGCATGTGGGCACTGGTGATGGCGTGGAAGTCGCCGGTGAAATGGAGGTTGATGTCCTCCATCGGCACGACTTGGGCGTAGCCGCCGCCGGCCGCCCCACCCTTGATGCCGAACACCGGTCCGAGGGACGGCTCGCGCAGGCAGAGAACGTTGTTCACGCCCTGCAGGCTCAACGCCTGAGCGAGGCCCACGGAGACGGTGCTCTTCCCTTCCCCCGCCGGGGTCGGCGTGATCGCGGTCACCAGCACCAGCTTAGCCCTGGGCGGGCGCTTGGAGTACTCGAGCGAGACCTTCGCCTTGTCGTTCCCGTACGGCTTGTACTCGTCGGAGGCGATCCCCACGGATGCGGCGATCTCGTCAATCGGCCTCAGCGTCGCGGCCTGTGCGATCTCGATATCCTGCGGTATCGAACGTGTCATATTGCGATTCCGTGGGTTGTAACGTCTCCTCGAGTCGGCGCCAGGCGCCGCCGCGGCCATGACAAGCCGACCTACAGCGGCGCCGGACCACTCGAAACGCGACGTCTCCCGGCTGGTTGGGCGCGCACGCAGTGGTTCAAACTCCGTGCCAGACGGAGCTTAGCGCTGCGGCCGTCAAGGTGCCGCGACCGGGTACCGGGTCGTTCGGGTTGGGGCCTTCCTTGCGTCAGGCGGCGCGCGAAGATAAAACAAGGCCAACTCGGCTGTCAAAGCCTCCGACGGCCGCCGGATGGAGGGCAGGCATGGGCCGACTGGTGGCTCTGCTGGAATTCTACGTCAAACGCGCTGTTTTGGGCGTCCAGGAGTACACGGTCCTGACGGTCAAGGCGATGCGCTACATCCTGGCGCGACCCTTCTACTGGCGGGACACGCTGCAGCAGATGGACCGGATCGGGGTAGGCTCGCTGGGCATCGTGCTGCTGACGGGTCTGTTCACCGGGATGGTGCTGGCGCTGCAGAGCTCGATCGAGATGCGGCGCTTCGGGGCGACCATCTACATCGGCCGGCTGGTCGGGGCGAGCGCGGTACGAGAGCTGGGCCCGGTGCTGACGGCGCTGATGGTGGCGGGCCGCGTGGGCGCGGGCATGGCGGCGCAGCTCGGCTCGATGAAGGTGACCGAGCAAATCGACGCATTGAACGTACTGGGCGTCGACCCGATCAAGAAGCTGGTCACGCCGCGCTTGCTGGCCGCGCTCATAATGCTGCCCATACTGACCATTATCACGGACACGGTGGCGATATTCGGTGGCATGCTGATCGCCGTGGTCAAGTTGGACCTGACGGCGGACCTGTACATGCGCTCGGTGTATCAGACGCTGGCGGATTCGGGCTTCGTCTTTCAGATAATCCCGAAGGACGTGCTGGCCGGCCTGATCAAGCCGATCTTCTTTGGCGGGATCATCGCGATGACCGGCTGCTATTTCGGGCTGCAGACCCGGGGCGGCACGGAGGGCGTGGGTGTGAGCACGACGCGGGCTGTAGTGACGGCATCGATTCTGATTCTCGCGGTCGACTACTTCCTGACGCAGGTCCTGATCTCTATTCTGATCGAGTAATGGACGATCCTCAGCCTCCCACCCACACCGATCCGTCGATCTCGGCCCCGACCCACGTGTTGGAGCCGGTCGTGGTCGAGGCGCGCAACCTCTATCTGGCCTTCGGGGCCAACCAGGTGCTCGAGGACATCTCGTTCGAGGTGCGAGAGGGCGATGCGCTGGCGATCGTGGGCGTGTCGGGCGTCGGCAAGTCGACGATCCTCAAGCTCATCCTGCGGTTGCTGGTGCCGGATTCCGGCCAGGTCATCATCGACGGCGAAGACATCAACCAGCTGACGTTCGAAGAGGTGCTGAAGGTCCGACAGAAGATGGGGATGGTATTCCAAGCGTCGGCCCTGTTCGACTCACTCTCCGTCTTCGAGAACGTGGCCTTCCCACTGCGGGAGCACTTCCAGCTGACGGAAGCGGAGGTGGCCGAGCGGGTCGAGACCGCGCTGGGTATGGTCGACCTGTCGTTGGAGGAGCTGGGCTACCGGCTGCCGGCCGAGCTGTCGGGCGGCCAGAAGAAGCGGGTGGGCATCGCCCGTGCCATAGCTCACCAGCCCAAGATACTTTTGTACGACGAGCCGACGACGGGCCTCGACCCGGTAACGGGGCGAACGATCGTGCGGCTGATCCAAAGGCTGGAGCGTGAGCTGGAGGTCACCTCGGTCGTCGTCAGCCACGACATGCGAGCCGTGCTGGCGGTATCGACGCATATCGCGATGCTTGGGGATTGTCGTATCATATTCTACGGGACGCCGGAGGAGATCGCGGCCTCGGACAACCCCCACGTGCGAGAATTCGTGGAATGAGTGTGAGGAGGTCGGGTAGCAGATGAACGGCGGATCGAGGGTTTCCTGGAGCCAGGTCCGAGTGGGGATCGCGGTGACCGCTGCGCTCGCCGTGCTGGCCGTGGCGGTCTTCTTCATCGGCGAGACCGGTGCCGTGTTCGGTGAGCGCTACCGGCTGGTCACCCTGATGCCGAGTGCCAACGGGCTCATCGAGGGCGCCAGCGTTCGCCTGGCGGGCCAGGATGTCGGTAAGGTGGACGCCATCGAATTTGTGCCGATCGCCGAGCGCGGGCATCCGGACCACGTCCTCAGCATCACCCTGGCCATCAACCGCTCCGTGACCGAGCAGATCCGTGCCGATTCTGAGGCACGAATTCGAACGCAGGGCCTGCTGGGCGACAAGGTCATCGACCTGACGCCGGGTGATCCACGACTCGCCATTCTCGAGGAAGGTGACACGATCACCGCCGCGCTCGCCACCGACTACGAACAGATGCTCGGCTCGGCGTCGGAGCTGGTCGACGACCTGGCCGCCATTCTCCGCAATATGCGCTCGCTCGCCGACACCCTCCTGGCGGGTCAGGGGACGGCCGGCCGCTTGCTGATGGATACGACCCTCTATGTCGAGCTGCTGGAGACATCGCGCTCGATGAACCGCTTCCTAGGCATAGTGGGCGGAGGCGATGGCGCGCTGGCCCAGCTGGCCCAAGACGACCAGCTCTACCAAGACCTGCGCTCGGTGGTCGCGGGTCTCGACACGTTGACCGCCAGTCTGGTCGAGGGTGAGAGCACGCTCTCACGCCTGCTGACGGACGAGACGCTGTACGAGAAGCTGGTGTCGACATCGGCACGCGCCGACTCGATGCTCTCGAACCTCGAGTCAGGTGAGGGCACGATGGGCAAGCTGCTCACCGATCAAGAGCTGTACGAGAGTCTGCTGAAGCTGATGGTCGACGTGCAGACGGTGTTGACGGAGTTGCGCGCGGACCCGCGGAAGTATGTGCCGCCGATTAAGGTGTTCTAGAGTAGTAATAAGTAATAAGTGATAAGTGATAAGTGATAAGTGAGGATGGCAAGCGGCAGCCGGGCGAAAGGTGCGGCCGCTCAACGACGCAGCATACTCATTACTAATTACTTATTACACATTACTTATCACTGATTGACACGCCACCCCCCACGTCCCCGGCTCCGGTCCGGTCCGCGTACTCCTTCAACGCACGAGTCCCGCCTTTGAAAGAATACGCCTCATAGCCCAGCCGCTGCAGCTTTTCCGCCAGCTGGGCTGTTTTGAGCCCGAGATCGCAGTAGAGGACGTACGTGCGGTCGCGGTCCAGGCTCTCGGGATCGCGGAGCAGCTGCCAGAAATCGCGCCGGGCGGCGCCCGGGTAGTGCCAGGGCTCGAACTGGACGGATGAGCGAGCGTCGATGACGACGGCGTCCGGTGGGATCTCCGAGGTGTAGAGGTAAGGCATCACCAGCTCGGACGCGTCGAGGTCGCGGAGGTCGAGGACGCGCCGCTCTGCGACCGCGGCTTCGAGTATCGACAGGTCCAGTAGAGCTTCCTGCGCGACGACGGCCTTTGGCTCCGCCTCGGTGACCGGCCGACCCTCCGTGATCGCGCAGTACTCGCGCACCTTCTCGGAGAGCGGGTAGGTGCCGATCCGCCGACTCAGCTTGACGATGTCGTCTTTGTCGTAGCCGACCAGAGGGCGGAGGACCGGGGCTTCGACGGCGCGATCGATGGCCGCGATGTTGGCGAGTGTCTGCGAGGATACCTGCCCTACCGATTCACCGGTCACGATCGCATGGCCGCCAACCTCGCGGTTGACGCTCTCCCCCGCCCGATACATCAGTCGCTTGAGGATGACCTGCCAGAAGCTCTCCCGCACTCGCTCTTTCAGGTGGCGCACCGGCTGCTCGAAATCGATCACGTGTATGCGCGGCCGAGTACCGTAGCTCCATTCGTCGGCCACGAGCTTAGCGACGGAGAGGACGGCGCGCTCGTAGGCGCCAGCGGCCAGATTACAGAACACGTAGTCGAGGGCGATGCCGCGCTTGAGCATCATCCAGGCGGCGACGGCGGAGTCGAAGCCGCCGGAGAGGAGCGCGACGGCGCTACCTTCGGTCCCGAGCGGTAGTCCACCGGGACCGCGGATCTTCTGGCTGTAGAAGTAGACGCGGTCCTTACGCACCTCGACGCCGACGTTCACGTCGGGCGCGTCGAGGTCGACACGGCCATGACGATTGAGCGCCGCCCCCAATTCTCGCTTGATGTCCTTGGAAGAGAAGTTGTGGGATCCGATCCTCCGAGTGCGGACGGCGTATCTTCGCCCTAGCACGCGCTCGGCGTACAGGCGTTCGCCGACCTCGACGATATCTTCCAAACGCGCCGTGGCGGTCGCTTCGATTTCGGAGACGGAGACGACTCCGAACACCCGCGGCAGCACATCGAGAGCGGCCCGGCTGGAAGCCGCGACGAAGACGCGACCCCACTCGGAGTGGATGGTGTGAGCGATGCCGGCGGAGTCGAGGGCGTCGGCGATGGCGGCGTCCATGTGGCGCTGGAATTTCCTCCGCGTCTGGCGGGACTTGGTGGCGAGCTCGCCGGTGGGCCTTATGAGGATGCGGTATTCCATTAGGCGGTGATAAGTGATAAGTGATAGGTGATAAGTGACTTGTAATAAGGGATAAGTGATTCAGGGGCGGCTCGCTAGCGAGGTCTTGGCGGCAATTCCCCACAGAAAAGTCCAGCCTTGTCAATCATCGAGTGTAACATCCGGCCAACTTCATCCAGGTCGTCCAGGAGGACCTTCGCATTATCTGGACCTAGATAGCCACAGCTTGCTGCCACTTGAATCCAGTGCTCAGTTTCCATCTGCTCGCCCAAGGCATCGGTTAGTTTGGCGACGAAACTGCGTCGATACCTCCTCTTGGCCCAAGCTTCCGCGATCTGCGCCCCGATCGATCTCGAGGCACGGCGTAGTTGATCTGTCAGCGAGTAGGTTTCCTCGCGCGGAAACCGGTTGGTCAGCTCGAAAATCGACTGGGCCACAGCCCCGGCCTTCCGATACACTGTCAGGTCAGAGAACCCACGAGCATACTGTCTCGGGCGCATGCCCAACTTATTACTTATCACTTATCACTCATCACTCATCACTCAACAAGCTATCAACAAAAAGAGCCAGGCCCCTCAAAGGCCCGGCCCAACAGCACTCACTCCGACTGATGATGGAGGCGGCGGGAATTGAACCCGCGTCCGAGAATGAATCCAGCAGAGCCGCTACGTGCGTAGCCTACCGTTTGTTTTTCTCGCTCCCTGTTGGCCGATAGGCGGCCGCCCTGGAGCCAGCCGCTGAAAAATCTCGCCGATCACGCCGCGGCCACGTGGGACGACCAGCCCGATTTATCGACGCCTCAAGACCGGCCTCGGGCCCGGTCGATCAGGAGACGGGCACGCCTATGTCTAGGCGGCCAGTGCCAAGTTATGGTTGGCAGTTATGAATTTGCCCAGTTGATTCACGAGGGGCCAGGCGCCCTCGGCACGCTGCTCTACGTTCACCAAACCCGTCGAAGCCAGTTCGCCCCCACGAGTAACGACTATATCTACACTACGAATTCTACAGCATCCGAGTTCCGAATGGAAGCGGGCCCGGCCGCGCTCACCCGCGCGGATCCACGATGGCCACGGTGTTCCGCCCACTACGCTTGGCTCGGTAGAGTGCCGCGTCGGCCGACGAGACTACCGCGTCCGCCTGGCTCACGACTTCTGGGTAGGCGCTCACACCGGCGCTCACCGTCACGGCGATCGGCCGCCCGCCCCAGTTCACGCGAGCCAGCTCGACGTAGCGGCGGATGCGTCCGATGACGCGGGCGGAGTCCTCCAGCGGGGTGGAAGGGAGCACGATGAGGAACTCTTCACCTCCCCAGCGGCCCGCGTGGTCGCCGGGTCGCAGGCCGTCGCGAATGACGGCCGCGACGCTTTGCAGGACCCGGTCGCCGGCGTCGTGGCCGTGGCGATCGTTGAGGCGTTTGAAGTGGTCGATATCGAGCATGGCGACGCCGAAGGGCTTTCCAGTCCTATCGGCTTCTGAGATAGCGGACGCCAGCACCCGCTCGGTGTATCGGCGGTTCGGCAGACCGGTGAGCGCATCGGTGAGCGACAACGCCCGGACCTCGCCGAACTCGAGGGCGTTGCGAAATGTGGGGGCGACAAAGGCGGCCAGTGCCTGCACAGAGATCGTTCTCGGTGAACTGACGAGGACGGCCCCATTCGACGGCGAGCACACCGATCGGCTCGGAATCCGACAGGAGCGGCGCGATGATCGCCGAACCTGCCTTGCTACTGAATCTCTCGACGTATAAGGGAAGCTTTTCCTTGCCACTCAGGTCATCGCGTGGCAGCGGGGTGGCGTTGTCGAGGGCGAGCCCCAAGAACGAGGACGTCTCATCGAACTCGGCGTTGACGAGTCCGCGCACGGAATCGCCAGCCGTCGCCAGGACCCGACCCCTTTTCCGCTGGAAATCCCAAGCCGCGACGACAGCCGCCCGGGCGCCCGACACGCCGCAGGCACGCTTGCAGATGCCCGCCGCCAGCCCGTAGAGGTCGAGCTCGCGCTCCATGTCGCGGACCGTTCCGTAGAGCACCTTGTATTTCTCGAGATCGGAAGCCGATCGCTGACTGGCGCGCACGTCACCCATGAGCCGGCCCGCGAGGTCGCCGGCGAGCTCTAAGGCCTGCGGCGCATCGGGCCGGGGCAATCCCTCGAACTCCAGGCACACACACCCGACTCGATCGCCTTCCGGCTCATTGACCGGAGCGGCGACGATCCAGCCGCCTGAGGACCGGCGGAAGATGTCGTCACGTGAGGCCTTGAGAGACACGCCTTCGCTGACGACCCATCCGAGGGCATGACCGCGGACGGAGATTTGAGAGGGCGCGATCTTGGCGCCGGCGGGGCAGCTGATGGCCACCGCCAGCCGCTCGCCGCCATGGGAGAGGGTCCAGAGAGACGCCGTGCGGGCGCCGAGGCCGAGCCGCAGGGCTTCAAGCCAAGCGCGGAGCTCGTCCGCGACGTTCTCGAGCCCCAGATCTCGTTCGCTCATCTAGTGTCAGGGCAGGCGATTGATGCGGGTGGCCGCTGCCGCTGCGCCGTAACCGTTATCGATGTTGACGACCGTGACGCCCGGGGCACAGCTGTTGAGCAGACCCAGCAGCGCGGCGAGCCCTTCGAACGCGGCACCGTACCCGACGCTGGTGGGCACGGCGATGACCGGGACGGAGACCAATCCGCCGATTACGGAGCCGAGGGCCGCCTCCATACCAGCCACGACGATGATGACCGCGGCCTCACGAAGCTCCTGGTGGTCGGCGAGCAGGCGGTGAAGGCCGGCCACACCGACATCATCGAGCCGCCGTACCGGGTTGCCCATGGCATGAGCGCAGACTGCCGCCTCCTCGGCGACCGGCAAATCCGAGGTGCCGGCGGTAACGACGAGCACCGCACCACGGACATCGACCTCGATGGGCTCGGCGGGCGGCAAGAAGGCGGTTCGCGCCAACTCGTTGGCTTCGATCGCCGGCTGTTCGGACAGAAGCCGCTGCAGGACGTCTCGATCGGCGCGGGTGGCGAGGAAGCCGTCGCCGGCCTCGGCGATTTGCTCACAGATCTTCGAGATCTGATCGGGGGTCTTGCCGGGGCAGTAGACGCCCTCCGGGTAGCCTTGCCGCACGGCCCGGTGATGGTCGACGCGCGCGAAGCCGAGGTCCTCGAAGGGCGCCCGCTCCAGCTGATCGAGCACGTCGCGAACCGAGATCTCGCCTTGCTGAAACCGGGCCAGCAGGCTTTTGAGTCGCTCGGGTCTCATGGCTCCAGAATAAAGGCGGCGGGAACGCGGATCATCGGCGCCGAATATACTCGGTGCCGAGATGCAGTCAAACGGATCCTCTGCTCTCACCTCTTTGCAGGCTTTACATGAGAGGTCGGAGGCGGTATTGATAGGGCCGGTTGTAAGGCGACGATATTACCTACCGGGGCGCGGCGCGGAAGCGACCGCGGTACCCCTCCGGAGGTTCAAATGGAATTGAGAGAGTTCTTCGCTGAGGATGTCATCAATCTGGACCTGCCAGGCGCGAGCAAGGACGCGATACTCAAGGAGCTGATCTCGCTACTGAAGCTGCCGAGCAAGTCCGAGGGTATCCTCTTCAAGATGTTGAAGCGGCGCGAGAACCTGGGATCGACCGGCATCGGGCGGGGCATTGCCATTCCTCACTGTCGCTCGCTCGTCGTCAACCGGCTGCGCGTGGGGTTTGGGCGCAAGAAAGCGGGGATCGACTTCAAGGCGATCGACGACAAGCCGGTCTCGAACTTCTTCCTCATCGTGGCACCGCCGCTGGAGGTATCCAACCAGTACCTGCCGGTGCTCGGAAAGATCGCGCAGCTTTGCCGCGAAGCCGACGTACCCGACCGATTGGCCAAGATCGAGAAACCCGGCGAGTTCCTGGAGTTGCTGGACGAAAAGCACGTCTGACGGAGGACGGGCCGCATGCACCCTCAGCTTGAAGTACTGCTCGAACTGCAGGACCTGAAGGCGCAGAAGCGCGAGATGGGGGACGCCGTCGCGGAGAGCAGCCGCGAAATCGAGCAACGGATCTTCCGGGTGAAGCCTGAGGACGCCATCGCGCAGCTCGAAACCAAGATCCAAGAGATGGAGAGCGATCTCGAACCTGAGATTGCCAATCGCTACCGGCAGATCTCATCGCGGCGCGAACGCACCGTCGTGCCGGTCCTCGAAGGTATGTGCTACGGCTGCTTCGTGGCCGTCCCCACATCGGTCGCCCGTAGCAACGAAGCGATTCACTGGTGCGAGTCCTGTGGGTCCTTCATCTACTTCGTCGCTTGAGGCGGCGGAGAGTCAGCGCGCGACGATCATCTTGAGGACGTTTTGCGACCGGTTGGCCGTGACGTGGCAGAAGTAAATACCCGAGGGAACGGGCTGGCCACCCCGGTCCCTTCCATCCCAATACAATTCGTAGCGACCCGGCATGTCGTAGCGTAACTCGAGGGCCGGCTGGCCTGCGGCGCTGGGGTGATCGAAGGCAGTAGGGACCGCGATGGGCTGGCGAAGGACGTTGTAAATGCGCACGCTGACGACGACTGGGCGCCCGTCCTCGAACATGTCCTCGCCCAAGACGAACGGGATCCGAGTCTCGTAGTTAAACGGATTCGGGTAGTTTTGCTCCAACGCCACACCGCGGACTTCGTCCTGCCCCGTCTCGTCTCGGGGTACCGCGGTGGTGTCGGTCTCCTGCGCGATCGCCTCCGGAACACTCGCGATCGACGCCAGCAGCAGGACGAGGAGCACAGTCAAACTGTGCTTCATTCGCCCTCACGCCTCCTTTGGACAGTAGCCCTAGTTTGGTGAAGACCTCCCGAGTAATACAGTCGCTCAGCTTCGTATACTCCGTAAGTCCAAGATAGGACTCACACTTAATAGCGGCAAGGATGAGCGAACCCCGATCATGTCCGTCGCAGCACCCGCCCTTCCCCGGTTCGCTGGGTAAAACCGCTGGCATCTAGGTGCTCTAACAGTGGGATAAGATACTTTCGGCTCACCTCCAGGGCCTGCCGCAACTCGGATGGGGCCGCGGCTCGGCCGTCACCCAGGATACCCTTCACCTTCTCGCGTACTTCGTTGATAGCCCCGCAGTCATAGTAAAGGTCCGCAGTGACGGCCACGAGCTCGCCTCGCTCCTCGTGGAATTTCAGCACGGGCAGCAGCTCCTCCGGCCGGACCCCCAAAGCACTTGCCAGCTCCTTCAGGGTGGGCGGAGCCAGTCGGCCCACTCGGATTCGGGCCAGCGCGGCCTCCGCGACCGCTTGCTGGTCAGGGCGCAGGCGGGCGACGTGGCCGGAGAGGGCGGCCAGCGCCGCCTCGATGCGGATCGTCCCCTGCCGCTCCAGCTCCGCCAGGCCGGCGTTGACGAGCTCTGGGGGAGCGCCGATCCCGCTGCGCAGCGACTCCAGACTGATCCCCCGGGCCCCGGCATCGCGCTGGTGACCGCGGCCCAGTGCGGCCAGCACATAGGCTCTGACGTCTTGAAACGCCTCTTCGCTGAACCAGCGACCGCCGATCTCGCGGGTGGAGCCGTCGACGGCCAGGGCTTCGAGCGCCTGGCGCAAGTCGGGCGGGCGAAGTCCGACGAGCAGGGCGAGCTCCGCCTCGGAGACGCCGGCGGGGCGCGAGGCGACGACGCGGCGTGGCCCGTCGGCTCCCGCGGCCCGGGTGATGGCGCTCAGTCGCTCGGCCTCCCCCACCGCCAGGCGGCGGCGGCGGCGGGCCCAGGGGTCGAGGACGATGCCACCGCCGAGCGTGGTGACCGGTGAGTAGAAGCGGACGACGAAGCGGTCGCCGGCCCGGGCGACGACGGGGGCTTCGGTTCGCAATTGCACGAGGCCTTGCTCCCCCGGTCGAAGCTGTTCGCGCTCGAAGAGTACGACTCGCGCCATCGTCTCCGCCGTTCCCAAGTGAAGACGCACACGCTGCCACTGCTTGAGCGGACGGGGCTGGTCGGGCACGACGTACAGTTCGGCATCCAGCTGAGTCGCCGGCCGCCAGTCGGGGGCGGAGACCAGCAAGTGGCCGCGTGAGGCCTGCGAGCGTTCGACCCCGACGAGAGCGAGCGCGGCTCTCTGCCCCGCCCGGGCGTGGGTGCTCTCGCGGCCGTGGACCTGAATGCCACGCACGCGGGCCGAGTGTTCCACGGGCAAGATGCGCACTTCGGCGCCGGATTCGATCTGCCCGCTCCAGACGGTTCCGGTGACCACGGTGCCAACACCGCGGACAGTGAAAGCTCGATCGATGGGTAGGCGGAAGAGGTCATCGTCGCTGCGGGCACGCGCGGCCAGCGCCGACTCGAGAATTTCATTCTGCAGATCGGGCAGGCCAGCGCCTGTCAGCGCCGATACGGTTACGATGGGCCAGTCGTTGGGCCCGATAATCCTTTCGAGCTCCTCGGTCACCGACTCGCGAACGAGGTCGCACCACTCGTCATCGACCAAGTCCGCTTTGGTTAGCGCGACGACGCCCCGTTCCACCCCGAGCAGACGTGCGATCCAGAGATGCTCGCGCGTTTGCGGCATGGGCCCCTCGTCCGCGGCCACCACGAGCAGCAAGACATCGACGCCCGTGGCACCGGCCAGCATGTTCTTGACGAAGTCTTCGTGGCCAGGGACATCGACGACAGAGATCTCCAGGTCGTTGTCAAGAGCTGGATAGCGAGCGAAGCCGAGGTCGATGGTGATGCCACGCTCGCGCTCCTCCAGCCAGCGATCTGTGTTGACTCCTGTCAGGGCTTCGACCAGAACGGTCTTGCCGTGGTCGACGTGACCGGCGGTGCCCAAGATTACAGACTTCATCCCAAGCTCTCATCGATGAAGCGGAACGAGTTCAGCGCGCGGTGATCGGCGAGGTGGTAGGAGATGAAATCGCGTAGCAAATCGCGCTGGGCCCGCGCGGTTCGCAGTCCAAGCAGTCTGTCGGCGGCGCCGGCGAGCAGCGACTCCAGCTCCGTTCGCGTCGTGGGCTCCAACGGCCGCAGATGCAGATTTCGCGCGCCGCGCCGGCAAAGCTCGCAAGCGATGCCACCGCCGTCGAGATCGAAGTGGACGACTTGGTCGCGTGCGGGAATCGTTCCGCAAGCGGCGCAGTGCTCAACGTGAGGCGCAAAGCCCAGCTGGTCGATCAGCTTCCAAGTCTCTTCCAGTATCGCGACCTCCACATCGCCGGCCCCATCCACCAGCCGATCGAGTCCGCGGCCGAGCTGCGCGAACAGCTCTCGGTCGGGGGCCGCGGGTGCGACGCGAAGCGCGATCTCCGTCAACAGGCCGGCTCCCGCGAACCGCAAGAGCTCACGACCGAGGGCCTGGCGCTCCCTCAGCAGCTCGAAGCCGGATAGAGTGTGAAGCTCCCGCCCCTCCTTGCTATAGTAGGTGGCCACCCCGTCGGTGAATGGCTCGAGCAAGCCCCCGAAGCGGCTCTTGGGACGCCGGGCACCCTTGGCGATCACCGAGGCGAGACCCTGATCGCGCGTGAGCAGCCGAAGGATCTTGCTCGTCTCGCTGTACTCGTAAGTCTTTAGGACGGTCGCAGGGGTCGTAACAAGCGGCATCTCTTGTGACCTGAATTCGATGTTCAGAATTCAAGTTACAGCCGTGATGGGGGTCCGCGGTAGCGCCTAGAGCCCTGCCCCCTGGGGAGAGCGCGCGCCACGGCGCCAGACGTAGGCCGCCGCCGCTGACGCGGCTAGGGCCGTCGCGACGAGTACCGCGAAACGCTGGCGACCATCGGTACCACGGTTCAGCAGTTC
>JBDHAI010000111.1:0-15287 GCA_039588155.1 Gemmatimonadota bacterium
CCTTCAAGTGGTCGGAGCTCGGCCAGGCTGGCGGCTTTAGTTTGTAGGCGAACTCGACATCGGCAGCGGAGTACATCGCTCTTGTTCTCTCGCCGTGAGGCATGATTTTGGAACACTTCAAGTTCACAACTGCAGGGGAGTCGCACGGCAAGGGGCTCGTCGCCGTCGTAGAGGGCGTGCCCGCCGGCTTGACGCTGGATGCGAACTCCATCGGTGTCGAACTGGCCAGGCGGCAGAAAGGTCACGGGCGCGGCGGCCGCATGAAGATAGAGAAGGACGCCGCCGAGATCATCGCCGGTGTTCGGCTCGGAGAAACGATCGGGTCACCGATCGCTCTGTTGATTCCCAACCGCGATTGGGAGAACTGGCGAATTCCCATGTCTGTCGAATCGGCGCCCGACGCGACGGACGATGAGCTGCGCCGCGTCAAGCTCCCGCGCCCCGGGCACGCCGATCTGGTGGGCGTCCTCAAGTACGATCGCCGCGATGCCCGAGACATCCTGGAACGCTCAAGCGCGAGGGAAACGGCGGCTCGCGTGGCGACGGGCGCCATCGCCAAGCGCCTGCTCGCCGAGTTCGGTGTCAGCGTGGGCAGCCATGTCGTTTCTCTTGCCGGTGTGGCAGCACCGCGGTTGGAGGCGGATGCATACCCGGACGACCTCAGCAAGCTCGCGGATCGTTCCCCGGTTCGATGCCTAGATCCCGAGGCCGAAAAGCGGATGATCGAAGCGATCGATGCTGCAAAGGCGGCGGGCGATACGGTGGGTGGGGTATTCGAGGTCGTCGCTGGGGGGTTGCCGGTCGGGCTCGGCAGCCATATCGCCTGGCACCGCCGTCTCGATGCGCGCCTGGCTGGCGCGCTGATGTCGATCCAAGCCATGAAAGGCGTGGAGATCGGTCTTGGCTTCGAAGCGGCGGGTCTGCGAGGCTCTCAGGTGCACGATGAGATCGAAGCCGACTCCGACGGGAGGACGAGGGGCGGCTACCGGCGACTGAGCAATCGTGCCGGCGGTCTGGAAGGGGGTATGACCAACGGCGAGCCGCTCACGCTGAGGGTGGCGATGAAGCCGCTGTCCACACTGATGCGCCCGTTGAAGAGCGTCGATCTCGACAGCGGGCAGAGAGCCGACGCTGTCCGCGAGCGCAGCGACGTCACGGCCGTACCGGCAGCGGGCATCGTCGGTGAAGCGATGGTCGCCATCGTGCTTGCCGACGCTATGCGAGAGAAGTTCGGCGGGGATTCGCTGGGCGAGATGCGCTCCAATTACGACTCGTACCTCGCGCGGCTGGAAGAACGCCGTGGTTGAGCGGATCGTCCTGGTCGGGTTCATGTGTTCGGGCAAGTCCACGGTCGGCCGCGCCCTGGCGGACTCCTTGGGATGGGATTTCATCGACTTCGACGACGTCATCGAGCGGGAGCAGGGAAAGCGGATCGCCGACATCTTCCACGATCGTGGCGAGAGCCACTTCCGCCTCTTGGAGGCGGAGCTCACCGAGCGGGTGCAGGATCGGCGTGCAGCCGTGCTCGCGCCCGGTGGGGGCTGGATGACCCAGCCGGATCTGGTGAAATTCCTGCGCCCCGGCAGCCTGATCGTCTGGCTGCGTATCAGCGCCGAAGCCGTTTTGGAGCGAGACCGGCGACAGCTCGGGCACGAACGCCCGCTCCTGTCCGTCGATGAGCCCCTCGCGGCAATCCGGGACCTCCTGGACGCCCGTTCGCCCTTCTACCGGGTGGCGGATGCGGTGGTCGAGACAGACGGCCGGGACCCGGCCTCGGTGGCAGCGGAGATCGCCGGGCTCCTGGGCCGGGAGGAGCGTCGCCCTGTCCCACCACCGTTGACAAGCGGTTGATTCCTGATAGCCATCCTCAGCGCTGGGGGCTGGAACTTGTGGGCCTGGCGTCGGGGTAGGCGGGGGACGGGCGGAAAGGAAAACATGGCTGGTCAGAAGAAAACGAAAGGCAAACGGGCCAAGAAGGCCTCACCGAGATCGAACGGCTCGAAGCTGCTGATCGTCGAGTCACCGGCGAAGACGCGCACCCTGAGCCGCTACCTTGATGACAGCTTTGTCGTCAAGGCGTCGGTGGGGCACATCCGCGATCTTCCCAAGCGAGATCTCGGCGTCGATATCGACAACGGTTTCGAGCCCCATTATGTAACGATCCGCGGTAAGGGCAAAGTCATCAGGGATCTGAAGGAAGCTGCGAAAGGCGCCGCCCAGATTATCCTGGCTACCGATCCCGACCGTGAAGGTGAGGCCATCGCCTATCACGTCGCTGAGCAACTCGGGTTCAAATCCAAGAACGGCAAACGCTTCAAGCGCGTGCTCTTCGAAGAGCTCACGCGCGAGGGCGTGGCGCGGGGACTGGAGAGTCCCGGCGAGATCGACCTCAAGAAGGTTGATGCCCAGCAAGCGCGGCGCATCCTCGATCGGCTCGTGGGCTACAAGGCCAGCCCCTTCCTTTGGAAACCTATTCGACCCGGTCTCTCAGCAGGACGCGTCCAGAGCGTCGCTTTGCGGCTTATCTGGGAGCGTGAAGAAGCAATTCGGCGCTTCGTTCCTCAGGAGTACTGGACGGTCGAGGCGGAACTCGAGAAAGACGACAGTCGCTTCACGGCCAGGCTCCACCACCTCGACGGGAAAAAGCCGCAGCTTCCCGACGAGGCTTCGGCATCTGCGGTGCTCGATGCGGTCAACGACGTCCCATTCAAGGTCACCCGCATCCGCCGCAAAGAACGACGGAAGAACCCATCAGCCCCGTTTACGACCTCGACTCTTCAGCAGGAGGCAGCGAAACGCCTGCGCTTCTCCGCCAAGCGCACGATGCGCATCGCCCAGCAGCTCTACGAAGGTATAGAAGTCGGAGGTGAGGCCATCGGTCTGGTCACGTATATGAGAACTGATTCGACGCGCGTGGCGGCGTCTGCAGCGAACGCAGCACGCGCCTACATCGAGGACCAGTTCGGTGACCGCTACGTGCCGAAATCGGCACGGCTGTATACGGGTAAGCAGCAGAAAGGAGCGCAGCAGGCTCACGAAGCCGTCCGTCCCACGTCAGTGAAACGTTCTCCAGAGTCGCTTAAACGTGACCTGGATGCAGATCAACTCAAGCTCTATTCCCTGATTTGGCTGCGCTTCCTCGCATCTCAGATGTCGCCTGCGGTCTACGATACGACGACGATAGACTTCGATCTTGCCGGTGCCGATTCACGCGATTACTTGTTCCGCGTCACGGGCTCGGTGATGAAGTTCGACGGATTCATGCTTTTACATAAAGACGTATACGAAAAAGAAGAGGGTCGACACCTCGATGATCTGGCGCCGCTACCAGTTCTGAGAGAAGGCGAAGTCGTGACACTCCTCGAGCTCCTAAAAAAGCAACACTTCACCGAGCCGCCTCCCCGGTTCAGCGAAGCAAGTCTCGTCAAGGAGCTGGAAAGGGACGGCATCGGCCGGCCCTCGACCTACGCGCAGATCATATCTACGCTGCTCGAACGCACCTATGTAGAGCTCGACAATCGGCGATTCGTGCCGACGCCGCTTGGAGAGACGGTCGTGCAGGTCCTGATTCGAGTCTTCCCGGAAACGTTCAATGTCGCGTTCACGAGCACTATGGAGGAGAGCCTGGACCGTATCGAGGAAGGTGAGCTCGAGTGGCACGAGGTGCTCGGCGAGTTCTACGGTCCGTTCGCTAAGCAGCTCGAGGAAGGTGAAGCTCACAGCGACGACATCGTCCGTGAAATCGTCCAGGCGGATGATGCGGTCTGCGATCGCTGCGGGGAGCCCATGATTGTTCGCTGGAATCGCTATGGACGATTCCTCGGGTGCTCCGCCTATCCCGACTGTAGAAACACGCGATCCATCGATCAACCGCCCGAAGTAGACCTCAGCGGAGAGAAATGCCCTCAGGACGGCGGCGAGCTCGTCGTCAAGAACGGTCGCTACGGGCCGTTCGTTGCCTGCGCCAATTACCCCGAGTGCCGTTTCACTCGGCCGCTCAACAACGAACACGCCGATGCAGCGGCCGACGCCAAGTGCCCGAAATGCGGCAGCCCGATGGCCGTTAAGACGGGTCGCTTTGGGGAGTTCCTGGCCTGTACGGCTTATCCAGACTGCAAGCACACGCAGCCGATCACGCTGGGCCTAACCTGCCCGCTCTGCGGCGAGGGAGAGGTCGTCAAGCGCAGGACCCGTCGAGGTCGATCTTTTTACGGTTGCACGCGCTATCCGGACTGTGAGTGGTCGACTTGGGACACACCCACCCCTGCGGTATGCCCAGCCTGCGGGTCGAAGGTCGCGCTGCAAAAGAGTTCCAAGCGCAAGGGTGAGTTTCTGCGCTGCGCCTCCTGCGAACACGAATACACCTCAGACAGCTCCGAGACCGCAGACGTGGGCTCGGCCTGACCCTGGCCGGTCCGAGGCGGCGCGGCAATGCGTGAGATCGTCGTTGTAGGCGGCGGCTTGGCCGGCTCAGAGGCGGCCTGGCAACTCGCTCAGCGTGGCCACCGAGTGGCGCTTTACGAGATGCGCCCAAGCAAGCAGACGGCGGCCCACCAGACCGACAAATTGGCGGAACTCGTCTGCAGTAACTCCTTCAAGTCGGTAGAAGAAACGAACGCCCATGGACTGCTCAAGAGCGAGCTGCGGTTGCTGGGATCGTTCGTGCTCGAAGTCGCAGATGAGACGAGTGTGCCCGCCGGCGCAGCCCTCGCCGTCGACCGCAGCCTGTTCGCTCAGGGGGTCAGCCAGGCGATTGAGGCGACATCCAATATCGAGTTGCGCCGTGAGGAGTTAACAGAGCTTCCTCCACCGCCAGCTATCGTTGCAACGGGGCCGCTGACCTCCGACAGTCTTTTTGAGTCCGTTCGCCGCCGCTTGGGCACGGACGGTCTATATTTCTTCGATGCTATCTCGCCTATTGTGTCGGCAGAGTCCATCGATGAAACGCAGAGCTTTCGCGCCTCGCGTTATGGCAAGGGACAGGAAGACGCCTACGTAAACTGCCCAATGTCACGGGAGCAATACCAGGCGTTCTACGACGCGCTTATCAGCGGTGAAGTGTTCCTTACCCACGATTGGGATCAGGTTCGCTATTTCGAAGGCTGCCTTCCCATCGAGGTTTTGGCTGCACGAGATCGGGATGCACTCCGCTTCGGGCCCCTCAAGCCCGTTGGGCTCAAGGATCCGCGGACCGGCAAGAGACCGCACGCCGTGGTTCAGTTGCGCCAGGAGGATCGGGCCGGCCGCATGTGGAACCTCGTGGGATTCCAGACGCGACTCCGATACCCCGATCAGCGCCGAGTCATACAGTCGATTCCTGCGCTCCGCGAGGCCGAGATACTCCGTTTCGGGCAGATCCACCGCAACAGCTATATAAACTACCCGGCCCTCCTGTCGCCGCACGGGTCGCTGCCCGAGTCGCCGACGCTGATCTTCGCGGGACAGCTCACCGGTGTGGAGGGTTATATCGAGTCGATGGCCACAGGGTTGCTCGCGGCAATCAACACCGACCGATTGCTGCGCGGCCTCGATCCTGTGCTTCCGCCGCCCACAACGATGCTGGGGGGGCTGCTCCGCTACCTGCGGGAGGCTGATCCGCGTAACTTTCAGCCGATGAATGCGAATTTTGGCTTGCTCGAGCCTTTGGAAGAGCCGGTCCGCGGCAAGAAGGAGCGACGGCACCAGCTAGCCCAGAGGGCCTTGAGCGACATTCAAAGCTGGGCGGGCCAGGCGCTGGGCGCTCATGCCGCGCCAGGCGCTGGCAGTGGTTGAAGCTAAGGCAGGAGACGAGTTTGACAGGTTCGCACGTCCGCGACTATCTCGAGCACATCGAGGGTGAGCGACAACTCTCGGCTCACACGGTCGAGGCGTACCGCCGTGACCTGGGCGATTTCGTTGAGTTTCTGGACAACTACTACGGTGACCCGGATTGGACGTGGGGGTCCGTGGATCGGCTAGCCATTCGGGCCTTTCTGGGTCACCTCACAATGAACTCGTTGAAGCAGCGGACCGTTGCCCGCAAACTGTCCACCGCCCGCAGCTTCTTTCGCTTCCTGCACAAGGAGGGCGCGGTCGCGTCTAATCCGGCTAGCCAGGTGCGTGCACCGCGACACGGGCAGGTACTTCCGGGGTATTTGACCCAGAAGGAGATGTCGCGGCTCTTCGAGCTGGTAGGGGAAGCAGGCCGGCGCGGCGATTGGCGAACGAAGCGAGATCGTGCGTTGATGGAACTGCTTTATACGGCGGGCCTGCGATTGTCGGAAGTGCATTCGTTAAGTATGACGGACCTGCGCCTCGACGCGGGGCAGGTCAAGGTTCGCGGCAAAGGCCAAAAGGAACGGATTGTCCCCGTCGGTAGCCATGCGCTAGCGGCCGTCCGTGATTATTGCGTGGCACGTGTGGCACGCTTGGGAAGTCCGGGCGCCGCCGATCCGTTGTTCGTATCAGGTCGCCGGAGCCGTTTGTCGCGCCGACAGATCCAGCGCATCGTCACGGGTTTCATTGATCTGGTTGCTGAGGAAGGTGGCCTGAGCACTCACTCGGTTCGCCACTCCTTCGCCACGCATCTGCTCGATGAAGGTGCAGACTTGATGGCCATCAAGGAACTGCTGGGGCACGCTTCGTTGTCGACGACCCAGGTATATGCACATACGTCTCGGGAACGGCTCAAGCAGGTGTATAGAGCCGCCCATCCAAGGAGCTAAAGAGAGACATCTGTCATGAGTGAGCTGAGAATACGCGGTACGACTATACTTGCCCTGCGACGCGACGGGCGTGTGGCACTTGGGGGCGATGGGCAAGTGACGGTTGGGGAGACGGTGGTCAAATCACAGGCCCAGAAAGTGCGTTCCCTCAAAGATGGCTCGGTCCTCGCCGGTTTTGCGGGATCGGTCGCGGACGCTCTAACGCTCTTCGAGAAGTTTGAGGAGAAGCTGGATCGTTTTCCCGGGAACCTTCCTCGGGCGGCGGTCGAGTTGGCGAAGGATTGGCGTAGCGATCGAGTCCTGCGCCGGCTGGAAGCCCTGCTCGCCGTGGTCGATAGCCGGCATGCTTTTCTGCTCTCGGGGAGTGGCGAAGTCATCGAGCCGGACGACGGTATCGTGGGCATCGGCAGCGGCGGCCCACTGGCTCTGGCGGCCGCTCGTGCGCTGATCAACTACTCCGAGCTCCCCGCACCCGAGATCGTTCGCCGTAGCCTCGAAATAGCCGGCGATATCTGCATCTATTCAAATACCGCAATCACCGTTCTGGAGTTAGAGTCCGAGAGCTAATGAACGCTTCAACACCGACACAGCCCAACGGCGGTTCCGAGAATCCGAGAGCCGGTCGACAGACTCTGCACGACGAATTGACACCTCGCCAGATCGTCTCCGAGCTCGACAAGTACGTCGTCGCTCAAGACGCGGCCAAGAAAGCCGTTGCCATCGCCCTCAGAAACCGTTGGCGACGCCAACAGGTAGCGGAAGAGCTGCGGGACGAGATCATGCCTAACAACATTATCATGATCGGTCCTACCGGCGTCGGCAAAACCGAGATCGCCCGCCGCCTGGCCCGGCTCGCCGGCGCTCCGTTCATCAAAGTCGAAGCGTCCAAATTCACTGAAGTTGGATACGTCGGTCGCGACGTGGAGTCGATGGTTCGTGACCTTGCCGACATCTCCGTCAACATGGTGCGCACCGAGAGAGAAGACGACGTGCAGGACGCGGCCGACGAGCGCGTCGAAGACAGGCTCCTCGATCTGCTGCTCCCCGCCACTGAAGACAGGCCAACCGCACCGCAGGGTTTCGTCGTCGCGCCTGGCGGTGAAGCCGTCGACCAGCGTCCCCAGCCTGACGACGACGAGGAGCTTCGCAAGGAACGGAGAAAGAGGACGCGCGAGAAGCTCCGCGGCCTGCTGAGGGACGGCAAGCTTGAGAGCAAGGAGATCGAGATTGAGGTCACCCAATCCTCTTTCCCAGTGGTGGAGTTCCCCGGCATGGAGGGTATGGACTACAACTCAGAAGCCCGACGCGTCCTGCTCGCCGACGAGATGGAAAAGCTCATCGATATGGATGACGTCGTGAACGAAGCTCTCGACCGTGTGGAGCAGATGGGGATCATCTTCCTCGACGAAATCGATAAGATCGCCATGGAGCGCAGCGGCGTCGGCGGACCCGATGTGTCGAGAGGTGGGGTGCAGCGCGACCTTCTCCCCATTGTGGAAGGCTCCAACGTCCAGACCAAGTACGGTATGGTGCGCAGCGATCACATCCTCTTCATCGCCGCCGGCGCCTTCCATGCCGCCAAACCCTCCGACCTCATTCCCGAGCTCCAGGGGCGATTCCCCATCCGCGTGGAGCTCGGTTCGCTCAACGAGCAAGACTTTGTAAGGATACTCACCGAACCAAAGAACGCCCTCTTGACCCAGTACCGAGCGCTCGTAGACACCGAGGGCGCCGGCCTCGAGTTCCAGCCCGACGGCGTCGAGGAGATCGCCCGGATCGCCGCCGACGTGAACCAGCGCATGGAGAATATCGGGGCGAGACGGCTGCACACCGTGATGACCACCCTGTTGGAGGACGTCATGTTCGACCTCCCGGAGACCGGAACCGGGAAGATCACGGTCGATGCGGCGCTGGTGAGGGAGCGTCTCGCGAAGGTCGTCAAGGACGAGGATCTGCGGCGCTACATATTATAGTGCTGAGTGCCCCCGGCCGGCGGGCTGGAGACGCTCGCTCGCGCTGATATTTGCCTCCTCTACTGGCAGATCCCCGCATATCTGCTAAATTGGCAGTCGGCCGTAATCCCTAACACCAAACCTCAACAGCGCTGGAGGTCAGTTTGGGTGACCCTGGGAAGCGGGATTTCCTGGCGTTGACGGATTTCAACCGTGAAGAGCTGATGGAGATCTTCCACCTGGCGGATCGGCTCAAGAGCGGAGAGCACGCGGGCCAGCCGTTGGCCGGGAAGACCTTGGCCATGCTGTTTGCCAAGAGCTCGACCCGCACGCGCATGTCCTTCGAGGTGGGGATGTATCAGCTGGGTGGGCACGCGCTCTTTCTGTCGAGCCGCGACATTCAGCTCGGTCGTGGCGAGACGATCGGCGATACGGCGCGGGTGATGTCTCGGTATGTGGAAGGGATTATGATCCGGACCTTCGCCCAAACCGATGTGGAAGAACTTGCCGCGTTTGCCACCATCCCCGTTATCAATGGCCTGACCGATCTACTTCACCCCTGTCAGCTACTGGCGGATTTGATGACGGTGAGAGAAGAGTTTGGTGCCGACCTGTCGGGGATCAAAGTCGCTTGGATTGGGGACGGCAACAACATGGCCAACTCCTGGCTGAACGCCGCCCGCATATTCGGCTTTGACTTGGGGCTGGCCTGCCCGGAGGGCTACGAGCCCGATGCGGAGACCCTCGCCGCCGCGAAGAAAAGCACATCGGTCGCTGTGTTCCGTGAGCCTGAACGAGCCGTCGAGGATGCGCACGTCGTGTCCACGGATGTCTGGGCGTCCATGGGCCAGGAGGAGGAAGCGCAGGCGCGGCTGGCCGCCTTTCGGGGCTACGCGATCGGCGGCGAGCTGATGGGTCAGGCGGACCCGGCGGCGATATTTCTGCACTGCCTGCCTGCGCATCGCGGTGAGGAGGTGGAGGCGGCGGTGATCGACGGGCCTCAGAGCCGGGTTTGGGACGAGGCCGAGAACCGCCTGCATGCCCAGAAGGCGCTGATGGTGAGGCTGATGGCGGAGGGAAGAAATGGCTGAGAATCTGAAGAGAACGCCGCTCTACGAAGAGCACGTCAAGCTGGGTGCGAAGATCATCCCTTTCGCCGGCTTCGAGATGCCGGTTCAATACCCGGACGGCGTGTCGAAGGAGCACCGTGCGGTTAGAGAGAGCTCCGGACTTTTCGATGTATCTCATATGGGTGAGTTTCGCGTTGCGGGTGAGGGAGCGGAGACGTTCGTCAACTATTTGGTGACAAACGACGTGTCGAAGCTGGCGTCCGGTCAAGCTCAGTATTCCGTGATGTGCAAAGAGGATGGGGGCATCGTCGATGACTTGTTGATCTACAGGTTCGCGGACCGGTTTCGTCTCGTCGTCAATGCCGCGAACATCGACAAAGATCTTGCGTGGGTAGAGCATTGTCTCGACCTGCACGGTGCCGCCGGCGTCGAACTTTCCGATGAGAGCGATGAGGTGGCGCTTCTCGCTCTCCAGGGGCCGGCCAGCGAGGAGATCCTCGGCGCCCACACCGACCTGGAGCTCTCAAACGTGGGCTACTACCGCTTCGCCGACGGTCGAGTGGCCGGTGAGCCCTGTGTCGTGAGTCGTACCGGCTACACGGGCGAAGATGGTTTCGAGTTGTATTGCGCGCCCGGTGCGGCGGCGAAGCTCTGGACTCGGCTACTGGAGTCAGGCGGTGACCGAGTCAAGCCGGTTGGCCTTGGCGCCCGCGACAGTCTCCGTCTCGAGATGGGATATCCGTTGTACGGCAACGATATCGATGAGGAGACGACGCCTTTGGAGGCGGGTCTCGGCTGGACCGTCAAGCTGGCAAAGGATCGGTTCGTGGGTCGTGAGGTCTTGCTGGAGCAGAAGGAACACGGTGTAAAGCGCAGGCTCTGCGGTTTCGCGCTCAGGCAGAGAGGCTTCCCGCGGCCTGGCTATGAGATTCGCTGCAAGGGTGACCCTGTTGGGACGGTACGCAGCGGCACCGTCAGCCCGAGCCTGGGGGACGGCATTGGAACGGGTTACGTGCCATCCGGTCTGAAGACTCCGGGCACCGAGATCGAGATCATGATCCGGGATCGAGCTGTGCCGGCGGAAATCATGAGCATGCCGTTCTACAAGCACGGTTCCATCAAGCGGTGATACGCGTCGCGGTGCTGACGGTAAGCGATGGGGTCTCCGCCGGGACGCGGCGAGACGAATCGGGCCAGGCGACGGCGCAGTGGGTTGACCGATGCGGGTGGACGCTGGTCGAGCACCGTGTCGTGCCCGATGAAGCCGGCGAAATCGCTGCGGCGCTCTCAGGCTGGGCGGACGGAGGAAGCGTGGAACTCGTCCTGACCCTCGGTGGCACCGGAATCGGACCTCGAGATGTAACGCCCGAGGCGACGGCCTCGGTACAGGAGCGAAGCGTGCCGGGAGTATCCGAGGCGCTACGCGCCCGTGGATTGCACGATACTCCCTTCGCGATGTTGAGCCGCGGCACCGCGGTCATCCGCGGCGCGACGCTCATCGTGAACCTGCCCGGCAGCGAGAAAGCGGTTCGACAGGGACTCGAGATCTTGGAAGACATCGTGCCCCACGCCGTCGATCTACTGAGCGGCCGTACCGAGCACGAACCCGACTGAAGGACAGCCCTGAATGCAGGTACGCGCAGGATAGGCTTCGATGGCACTGATACTAATTACGACCACCGATCTGGAGTCGGCCGGCCTAATACAGCGAGCATTCCAGCCGGACGATCAGGTTCAATTCGTAAGCGGCCCCCACGATGTCCGTACGGCGCTGGGCTGGAGCCCCGAGGAGGACTCGGCGGTCGTGCTTACCGGCGACGTCGAGGACCCGCAGATTCAGCTGCTCATCGCCGAGGTGGCCGAGAGCGGCCGGCAGATCCCGCTGCTGGCGCTGTACGAGCGAGAGCAACCCTTGCCCCGCGACCTCCCCGCCGAGCTGGGAATCGACGAGCTTTTTGAGAAACCCATCGATCCGGACGAAGTCGCACTGATAACCCGGCGCCTGATTCTACGCAAGCGGCTGCAGACCGACCTGGGTATCGTGGGGAAGTCCGCTGCCATGCAGGAGGCCGTCGAACGCGTGGCGCTGATCGCGCCCGTTGGCTCCACGGTGCTGATAACCGGCGAAAGCGGTACGGGCAAGGAGCTGGTCGCTCGTGGTCTGCACAAGCTATCGGCCCGCAGGGGCCGGTCATTCATCGCCGTCAATATCGCCGCGCTACCCGAGACCCTGCTCGAGTCCGAGCTCTTCGGTCACGAGAAGGGAGCGTTCACGGGCGCCAGCTCCTTGCGCAAAGGGATGTTCGAGTTGGCGGACGGCGGAACGATCTTCTTGGACGAGATTGCCGAACTGCCGCTCGCTCCACAGACTCGCCTGCTTCGGGTGCTCGAACAGCGTGAGTTCATGCGGGTCGGCGGGACCAGCTCCATCAAGGTCGACGTGCGGGTCATCGCGGCCACCAACAGAGACCTTCGCGTCGCCGTCGAGTTGGGGGAATTTCGACGCGACCTCTACTATCGTCTTGATGTACTCCACATCCACATGTCGCCGCTGCGGCAGCGGCGCGAGGACATCCCTCTGCTCGTGCACGAGTTCATTCGCGAACTGAGCCGTGAACACCAGAGGGAGTTCAAAGGCATCGCTCCAGACGCCATGGATATCCTGGTTCGCTACGATTGGCCGGGAAACGTGCGGGAGCTCAGAAATCTCGTGGAGTCGATGGTCGTTCTGGCGCCCGGCTCGATCATCCGACCGGCGGACATACCCCCAAACGTCCGTGGCGGCGCGGAGCGCTCGCTGCCGAGCCCGGTTCAGCGACCGCCAGTGCCGAAAGAGGCCGGGCCCGCGGCGGGCTTCGCCGCCCCGGCCCAGATGCAGCAGATGGAGGTCATCTTTCGCACTCTGGTCGACCTCAAGTTCGACGTGGACGATCTGCGCCGCGAGTTCGAGTTGTACAAACGCCGGCACCCGGAGTTGACCGGTCCGCGCGAGGCCAGCGTGGTGGAGGTGCATCGAGACATCTCGCAGCCGGTCGCCTCCGAGCCCCGCGAGGTCGGTGTGGCGATCGGGGAGTCAGCTCCAAGCGAACCTCTGGATGCCGCCGAAGGCCGCATTCACTTCCGCCCCGGCATGACCATGCAGGAGCTCGAGCGTGCCGCGATCATCGTCACGCTCGAGGCGGTCGATGGCAATCGCAGACGCGCGTCCGAGCAGCTGGGGATCGGCGAACGAACGCTTTATAGGAAGCTCAAGGAGTACAGCATCGAAGCTTGAGGCGAGATCAGCCGCCCATCCGACTTACCACACGTCCCCGCTCGGCCTGAAGCCTGCCGATGATTGCCCCCCAGGCGAACGATCGCACCTCGAGATACTGTACTTCAAAAGGCACCTCGAGATCGATGGCTGGATCGAAGAGGTAGAGCGCCGACTGGGTCTCCTCTTGTTTGAGCTGCTGTCGGCCCCAGTCCGGCGTCAGCGGCAGGATACCTCTCGGGAAGAAGATTATGCCCTGGCTCTGCAGTTGAAGGCTGGTCGGCTCGAACTTCACCTGGCAGTCGCGCGTGAAGAACGAGACCAGGAATACCTTCGGGTCGCCGCGTAGTCCTTCGTTCTCCGCCGTCTGGCGAATGCGCTCGGCGCGTGACCGTACCAGGCCGTGCAACCGCTGATACGTATCCGGCGCCGCCAGGCGAATCACACTCTCGTCCAGCGGCGTAACCTTGATCTGGACCACCGACCAGTTGAGCGGAACGGTGAAATCGTCCTGCCTAAGGGTCCCGTAACCAGGTGGCGGCAGTTCCTGGGTGGTTCTGCCCTGGGTGGTAGAAGGGGCGGCCTCCTCGGCCGGCGGTGCGGCGGAACAAGCGGTCAATAAGCTGAGGATGACGAGGCCGAAGGTAAGACGAGCGGTGTGTCCGATCATGGGTCTCTTGCCTGGTGGCGGGCCATCGAGCCGGGGCGGCTCGGTCAGGCCTCTTTCCGTTTTGATTCCGGTTCGAGGATGAGCATCGGAGGCGACTTCTTTTCCACACACTCCTTGGTGATCACTACTTCTCTCACATCATCTCTAGACGGAATGTCGAACATGATGTCGAGCATCAACTCCTCTATTATCGCACGAAGCCCTCGAGCGCCAGACCCACGATCTATGGCTTTCTTGGCAATGGCTCTCAGGGCGTCCGTTTCGAACTTCAGCCGGATCTCCTCGAGTTCCACCATTTTTTGGTACTGCTTGAGCAGTGCGTTCTTCGGCTCTCGCAATATGTCGATGAGTGCTTCTTCATCGAGCTCGTCGAGAGCCACGACGACCGGTAAACGACCCACCAACTCGGGGATCAATCCGTAGCGCACCAGGTCCTCGGGCTCGACGAAATGGAACGAGTTGTAGTTGTCCGCATCCCGATCGATACCAGCCCGAGCCAGGTTCTCACGACTGCGTCCGAATCCGATCTGCCGGGTCCCGATTCGTGACTCGATGATCTTCTCGAGTCCGGAAAAAGCGCCGCCACAGATGAAAAGGATATTGCCGGTATCGATCTGGATGTACTCCTGCTGGGGGTGCTTTCGGCCGCCCTGCGGTGGCACGTTCGCGACGGTGCCTTCCAAGATCTTCAAGAGAGCTTGCTGAACTCCCTCTCCCGACACATCCCGAGTAATCGAAGGGTTCTCGGACTTACGTGCGATCTTGTCGATTTCGTCCACGTAGACAATGCCGCGCTCCGAGTCTGCAATGTTGTAGTCACCCGCCTGCAAGAGCTGAACGAGAATGTTCTCGACGTCCTCACCGACGTAACCCGCCTCGGTCAGCGTCGTGGCGTCAGCGATGGTAAACGGGACATCGAGGAGCCGGGCGAGTGTTCGGGCCAGCAGAGTCTTGCCGACGCCTGTGGGGCCAAGCAGCAAGATGTTCGACTTCTCGATCTCTACGTCCTCGACCAACCCCTGGTTGTTGATACGCTTGTAGTGGTTATAGACCGCCACCGCCAGCGATTTCTTGGCCTTGCTCTGGCCGATTACGTACTGGTCCAGCGTTTCCTTGATGTCTGCGGGCTTCGGTATGTGCGTGATCGTGTCCGCCGCAGCCCGCCCCTCTTCTTCAGCCAGAATCTCGTTACAGAGGGAAATACACTCGTTGCAGATATAGACGTTAGGGCCGGAGATGAACTTCTTGACGCTCTCCTTTGATTTCCCGCAAAACGAGCAACGCAGGTGCTTATCGCTTGGGGCTGCCATCCGAACCTCCCCGTTTACTCCTTACCGTCGGTGGAGACGACTTCGCTCTTGCTCGTGATGATCTGATCGATCAGACCATACTCCACAGCTTCATCGGGCGACATAAAGCGGTCGCGGTCAGCATCATCGGCGACCTTCTCGATCGTCTGGCCGGTGTGGTTGGCGAGGATCTCATTAATGCGCTCGCGTGCATAGATGATCTCTTTGGCCTGGATCTCGATATCGGATGCCGTGCCTTGGGAACCACCCGACGGCTGGTGGATCATGATTCGAGAGTTCGGTAGTGACGAGCGCTTGCCCTTCGTGCCGGCCGCCAGCAACAGCGCCC
>JBDHAI010000112.1:0-7959 GCA_039588155.1 Gemmatimonadota bacterium
AAGCCGCTGAAGCTCGAGGAACGACGCGATACCGTGCTCGTGGCCGGTGCGACTCCGGAGGAGGGGCGCGATTCAATTCGAGCCGGAGAGCCACGGGTCGAGGGCTTGGAGCCGCCTGAGCCGCAGCTGGCCGTCCGTTTCGTCGAGACCTTCGAGGCGCCCGAGAGCGAGCCTGAGCTCGCTCAAGGCTGGACGTGGGAAGAGCTCGATCGGCCGCTCATCGCGGAAGCGAGTGTTCGTCCCTACAAGACCAAATTCGGGTTGGACTTCGCGGCCGGCCAGGCGGTCTTCGCCCCAGGCTTCGGGTCGGCGCAGGGCGCGCAGTTCTTGGCTAGCGACATGTTGGGCAATCACATGCTCTACTTCGCGGTCGTCGCCCAGAACTTCGGAGGTATCAACGACGTCTTTGATTCCTTCGCCGGACAGGTCATGTACCTCAACCTGTCGCGGCGCGTGAACTGGGGCGTTGGGGCGTTCCGCTGGAAGGGGCGCTTCGTGGACGCGGCGTTCAGCAACGTATATGAAGAAAAGACCGCCGGCGGCTTCTTCCTGGCCAGTTATCCGTTCTCGAAGTTCCGGCGCCTCCAGGCGCGGACGACTGTGGAGTACTCCGACCGGCTCGATATTCCCGACCTGTTGCAGGTAGACAACTCCATCATCAACAACGACACGCTCTCTCTGACTCGCAAGGGCTGGATCGTCACCAATAGCCTCTCCTACGTCAAAGACAACACGCTCTGGCTGGCGACCGGACCGATCGACGGTGTGCGCTGGAACCTGACCGGCGGCTTCGTCACGGATCTGAGCTCCGCTCGCGTGGAGAACTACACCATCATCGCGGACTTCCGGCGCTACCTGAGAACCTCGATGTACAGCGCCATCGGCGTGCGCGCCTTCGGCTACTACAGCGACGGAGCCATCCCCGGCCGTATCGCTGTCGGCGGACCGTACACCCTCCGGCTTTATCCCTTCCTCGGCTTCATCGGGAGCCGCGTCTGGTTCTTCAACGCCGAGTGGCGCTTCCAACTGCTCAACCAACTCGCCCTCGGCTTCCCGTTCGGCGTGATCAGGTTCCCCGGCGTGCAGGCGGCGCCGTTCTTCGACGTCGGGCAAGTCTGGCTCGAGTACAACGATCCGCTCGGCGTCTGGGGCAGCTACGGCTTCGGCTTCCGCATGCCGCTCCTCTTCCCACTCGTGCTGCGCCTGGACGTCGGCTGGCGCTTCGCCTCGGGCGACCAGCCCATCCGCCTGATCCGAGGCTTCAATAAGACCGAGGTCGATTTCTTCATCGGATTCAACTACTGACCCGTCCACCGGTCCACCCGCCCACCCGCCTACCCGACCTTGCTTGACGCTACCTGGCCTGTCCGGTAATTTCGCTTCCGCTTGAGAACCCTAATCACTCTCTTGATCCTCGCCGCGGCCGGGGCCGCCTGCACGACGCGCCTGCCGGATCCGGTACCCGTTGCCGAGCCCGGTGAGCTGGCGGAGCGGCTGCGCGTGGCCGGCACACCCGACCAGTCTCAGCTCATCGAGTTCAAATGGCGCTATCGCGGCCGCGAGGGACGGTTCTCCGGCGAGGGCGCCGTGCGGGTGAATCCCCCGGACAGCGTGCGGCTCGACCTCCTGGGGCCGGGCTGGTCAGGGGTGCAAAGCGCGATCCTGTTGAGTGACAGCGTCTATTATATAGGTGAACAGAGGGTTCACTTACCGCCGCCGACCTTCATGTGGACGATGCTCGGCACCTTCCGGCCGCCGGCGGACGTTGCGCCGCGCGCGGCAAAGCGCGGAGATTGGTCTGAGCTCACGTACCCCGTTTCGCCGCAGGAGGCTGTCGTCTTCCGATTCGATGGGGAGGGTCACCTGGTCGAGGCGGAGCTGAAGGCGGGAAGCTCGGTGGTCGAGACGATCGAAGTCGAGCCCGGTGATCCTGGCCCCGAGTCCGGCGGGTATCGGTGGCCGAAGTCAGCAAAGTATCGCGACCTGGCGGAGTTTCATGAAGTCAGCATCGAGGTTACGGCAGCGCGAGAGCATGAGCCGTTCGAGAGTCGTATCTACCGTTCGGGGGCTCGCTAGCCTCTGCCTGCTGGTCGCCGCCGGCTGTGGCGTCTACACCTTCTCCGGTGGCGGCGGCCTGCCGGGGCACATCGACTCGATCGCCATACTGCCGTTCGACAATCGCACTACCCAGTTCACGCTCACTCAGGAGCTGACGCAGGAGCTGCAAGACGAGGTCCCCGGCCGGCTCGGCTTGCGGGCGGCGGACGAAGCTTCGGCCAACGCCGTGCTGCGCGGCGAGATCATCCGCTACGACGAGCGGGCGGTGAACTACCAGGAGCGGGAAGGCGGGCCGATCATCTTCCAGAGGCGTGTGGACATCACGATCTCCGCGGAGATCTACGACGTGGTGGAGGACCAGGTCATCTGGAGCTCTCGGGCCCTGACCGCCTCCGGCGAGTATTTGCCGGACTCACAGAACGAGCTGGTCGGTCGCCAGATCGCTCTGGAGAACATCGTCCAGTTGATCATCGATGGCGCACAATCCCAGTGGTGAGCTGAATGTCGACCCGCACACCCTCGCTTAGAGCCCGCCGCCGACGCCTGCTGCTTTGGGTCGTCGCCGGCCTGTTCCTCGTCGGTATCTCCGGCTACTCGGTACCGGCGGGCGGCGGCGACGACCGTGACGTGCCGGCGGCAGGTTCGGCCGTCGAGTTCGCCGGCCAGGAGGCTGAAGCCCAAGAGGCGCACGACGAGGAACCGGGCGCCGATGAGCACGGTGGGTCGGGTACCCACACTACCGCCCGTTTCTTCCTCATCCTCATCGGCATGCTCGTGGCCGGTAAGATCGGCGGCGAGCTGGCCGAGCGGCTGGGGCAGCCGGCGGTACTCGGGGAGTTGATCGGCGGGGTGATCGTCGGCGGCAGTGTGTTGGGCCTCGTGCCCACAGCCGCCGGCGATGCGATGGCGGAGACCATCCATCTCTTCGCCGAGATCGGTGTGGTCATCCTGCTGTTCGAGGTCGGTCTCGAGACCGACCTGAAGGAGATGTTCCGCGTCGGACCCGCGGCGTCCGCCGTGGCGCTGGTGGGCGTCGTGGCTCCGTTCCTCCTGGGTGCGGGCTACTGGTACTTCACGAACCCGTCGCTGGGCGCGCAGCCCGAGGGCGTCAGCCTGGCCAAGGTCGCGGTCTTCGTTGGCGCCACGCTGACGGCGACGTCGGTGGGCATTACGGCGCGCGTGCTGACCGATCTCGATCGCATGCATACGCGGGAAGCTCGGACGATCATCGGTGCCGCGGTCATCGACGACGTGCTCGGTCTCGTCATGCTCGCGCTGGTCGTCGGCTTGGCCGCCGGTTCGACGGTGACCTTCGGCACCATCGCCTGGACGCTGACGAAGGCGGTCGGCTTCCTGGTGCTCGCGGTCATCATCGGCAACTTCATCGGGCCGCACCTGTTCGATTTCGTCGATCGCCTGCGCGTGCGCGGCATCCTGCTCGTCTCCGCATTCTGCTTCGCGTTGTTGCTCGCCGCGCTCGCCGACGTCTCCGATTCCGCGATGATCATCGGCAGCTTCGCCGCCGGGATCATCCTCTCGTCCACCAACCAGTTTGACCTGGTCGTCGAGCGCATCGAGCCCGTGGCCGACGTCTTCACGCCCATCTTCTTCGTCTCCGTCGGCGCGGCGGTCAACGTGCGGCTGTTTCTGCCGTGGACCGAGGACTTCAACACCGGCGTCCTCGTCATCGGCGGCATTCTGACCGGCATCGCCATCATCGGTAAGATAATCGCTGGCTGGGCGACACCGTGGGAGGATATGAATCGCCTGGCCGTCGGGGTCGGCATGATCCCGCGCGGCGAGGTGGGGCTCATCTTCGCCGATATCGGTCGGCGCGGCGGCTTGCTCTCCGAAGCCGTCTTCAGCGCCATCCTCATCATGGTAATTATATCCACCTTCATCACGCCGCCGCTGCTCAAGTGGATCTTCCAGCGCGAGAACCGAGAGCAGTCGATGCCGCAGGAAGGAGGACCGCCGGCTTCTCAGCCGGCGTCGGGGGGAGGAAGCTCCCCCTGAGCGTGGAGATCGTCCGCATCGCCTCACGCGGCAGCCGGCTGGCTATGGCGCAGTCGGAATGGGTGCGTGACCGACTCGCCCGCGCCTGGCCCGAGCGTCGCTTCGAGATCGTCAGGATCGAAACCACCGGCGACAAAGTGCTTGACCGGCCGCTGCCGGAGATCGGCGGCAAGGGCCTGTTCACCGAGGAGCTCGAAGCCGCGCTCCGATCCCAGAGCGTCGACGTCGCCGTCCATTCGCTCAAGGACCTGCCAACCGATCCCGCCCAGGGGCTCAAGGTCGGAGCCGTGTGTGAGCGCGAGGACCCGCGAGACGCCTGGGTTGCCCGGGCCGCCGGCGCGGCGTCTCCTCTGGCGCTCGATGCGGGCGCGATCGTCGGCACCAGCTCCGAACGCCGACGCGCTCAGCTGCTGGCCGCCCGTCCCGACCTGCAGGTCAAGTCGGTCCGCGGCAACGTGGAGACGCGGCTGCGCAAACTGGACGATGGAGGGTACGACGCGCTGATCATGGCCGCGGCCGGCCTCGTTCGCTTGGGGCTCTCGGCGCGCATCACCTCGTTCATGGATCCGCCGGCCTGGCTGTCGGCCCCGGGGCAGGGAGCGATCGCGGTGGAGAGCCGGGTCGACGACCTAGCCACGGATGAGCTGCTCCGACCCATTGAGGACGACGACGCCCGGGCGGAAACCGACGCGGAGCGAGCTCTGCTGGCGCGGTTGCAAGGCGGCTGTCAGGTGCCGGTGGGTGCGCACGCGTACATCGAGGGCAGGGAACTGGTGCTGCATGCGCTCGTTGCGCAGCCGGATGGCAGCGCCCTCGTTCGGTCGGAGGGCCGCGGTGGGCGCGAGGCGGCCGCGGAGCTCGGTGTGAGCGTTGCCGAGCAGCTGCTGGCGCGTGGCGGGGAAGCGATCGTTGCCACCTTCAGGGAGTCGTGAAACACGTGCCGAGTTTCGTCCGATCCTCCGGTCGTCAACCCGACGAGCTCCGGCCCGTCACACTCGAGCTCGGCGCCGCTCCACTGGCCGAAGGATCATGCCTCATCTCCATAGGAGAGACTCGAGTGCTCTGCGCCGCCACCGTTCAAGACGGCGTGCCGCCCTGGCGCGAGGGGCAAGGCGGTTGGGTGACCGGTGAGTACGCGATGCTTCCTCGATCGACCAGCCAGCGCACGCCGCGCGAACGATCGGGAGCCCGATCGCGCACGCAGGAGATCCAGCGGCTGATCGGCCGGGCCCTACGCGCCACGACCGACCTGGCGGCGCTGGGCCCACGCACGGTGATCGTCGATTGCGACGTCCTCGCGGCGGATGGGGGCACGCGAACGGCGGCCATCACCGGCGGCTGCCTGGCACTTTGGCTCGCCGCCGCTCGGCTCGTCTCCGAGGGTGCGCTCGCCGCCAACCCGGTCGGCCAACTCGTCGCCGCGGTGAGCGTCGGTATGGTTAACGGCCAGACCTGTCTCGACCTCGACTATGTGGAGGACGTCGGGGCCGAGGTCGACATGAACTACGCGGCGCTCGAGGACGGGCGCATCGTCGAGCTGCAGGGGACGGCGGAAGGTACGCCCTTCGCCCGAGCGGAGCTCGATGCGATGCTCGCTCTCGCTCAGGCCGGGGTCGCCAGGCTGCTGCAGCTGCAGCGCGAAGCGATCGAGTCGGCGCCGTGAAGCTGGCACTCGCCACTCGCAACCAGGACAAGCTCCGCGAAATCGCACCGCTCTTCGATAACACCCCCATTCGACTGGTCAGCCTAGCCGACCTCAACCTCGAAGTGCGGCCGGAGGAAGAGAAGCTGGAGGGCACGGTCAGCTTCGCGCGAAACGCTCTCGCCAAGGCCCAGTACTTCCACGACCGCACCGGCCTGCCGATGCTGGCCGAGGACTCCGGGATCGTCGTCGATGCCCTGAACGGTGAGCCGGGCCCCCGCAGCAAGCGCTACGCACCACCGGAGATGCAGAGCGAATACGGCGTCGACCGGGCCAACAACCTCCACTTGTTGCGCCAGCTGCGCGATGTGCCGGACGAAGAGCGCACCGCACACTTTTACTGCGCGGCGGCCCTCGTGCTCGACGACGAGTCCCGGGTTTTCGGCGGCCGGGTGGACGGGGTTATCTTGCGGGAGCCGCGCGGGGAGGGAGGGTTCGGGTACGACCCGCTGTTCTACCTTGCGGACCGCGGCATCACCACGGCTCAGCTGAGCGTCGAGGAGAAGAACGCGATCAGCCACCGGGGCGTTGCGGTGCGGGCTGCGCGGGATTGGCTGCTGGCGAGGATGGAGGTTTGAAACACACGCAGGCGGTGGTGAGTAGTGATCAGTAGTCAGTAATCAGTGTTCAGTATTCAGTATTCAGTAATCAGTAGTGATCGGCTGCAGGCAGGTTCGAATCCTCGCCTGGACGAACTGATCACTAAACACTGATTACTGATTACTTCATGACAAGAAAAGGAGTTGGACATGGACGAAAAACTACCCATGGAAATCGACCAGCCCGACGAGGAAAAAGGCTGGAAAGACGTCGCGCAGCGCTGGAAAGAGATCGGCAAGCAGGTCGCCGACCTGGGTGAGCGGCTGGGATCGGCCTTCAAGGAAGGCTGGGACACGGAGACCGTATCCGAGGAAGAGGCGATGCGGCTCAGGGACAAGCTGCGCGAACTGGGCGAAAAGATGGAAAGCGCCGCCGACTCGGTCGTCAGCGAGGCCAAGCAGCCCGAAACGAAGGCGCAGGCGAAAGAAACCATGAAGGCGACGCGCGCCGCCTCCGCCGAGTTTTTCGGCGAGCTGCAGGAGACGCTGAGCGAGGGCCTGCAGGAGATCAATAAGAAGGTCGACGAGGTGGTAAAGAAGGGGAGGGGAAAGAAGTCCGAGGAATAGAGCGCTCGGGCCCGTGAATATTCGCGCCGCCTGCCTGGCCGTTGCACTGGCGTTCATCAGTGCCTGCAAGGAGGAGCCGCCCGTCGCGGGCGTGCGCGCTTCGGTGGCCAGCCGCAGCGGCTCGGACACGGCCACGGTCAAAGTGAAGTGGACCGCTCTGGACACGGGCCTCGTCTTCCCCTGGCGCAGCGAGCCCATCGCCGAAGGGGAAGCGTTCGCATTTGCCGACACGGCCGAGGACGACGAGGCCGTCTTTCAAGTGCATACGCCTCCGGAAGACGTGGACGCGACCTTCTGCGTGCGCGGCCTCCGCGCGTCCGACGGCAAAGCAACCGCTGAGATCTGCGCGGACTACGTCATCCCCGCCGAACCGCCGCCGCTCCCCGAGCCCGACGAAGTCCACATCGCGCTCATCCACAGGAGCACGCAATACCGAAATCCTAGGTGCCTGGAGTCCCGGGAGGTCTGCCGGCGGCGCGACGAGAAGGGAGAGTGCACGAGCTTTCGAACCGCCTGCCAGCGCTCCGAGCCGCAGGACACGCTGGCCTGCCTGACGTTGCGCTGGGACAGCGTGCCCGGCGCCACGCGCTTCCTGGCCGAGCTGGTTCAAAGCGGACAAACGGTGGCCAGTGCGGACGTCAACGACGATTCGTGTCCCGGTTGCGGCGCGTTGGGTTTAGAGGGTGGCCGGTGGCCGTGCTTCGAGTTCCAGCAAGGTTGCCACTTCAACGTCTGGCCCTACTACTCCGCCGCCTTCTGTGTCCCGCACGAACCGGGAGGCCGGCCGCTCCAGGCGCGAGTCCTGGCGATCCGGGCGGGCTCTCGGGTGGCCGCGGAGACGATCGAGTGGACGGCGGAGGTACGAGTGGACAGGTAGGCAGTTGGACGCGTGGACAGGTAGGCAGGTAGGCACGTCACCCTGTCAACCTGCTTACCCGCTCACCCGCTCACCCGTCATCGGTGATCCCGTACTTGTTGATCTTGTTGTGCAGTGTGGCACGGGAGAGTCCCAGCGTC